>NZ_LZJD01000142.1:0-74251 GCF_001666875.1 Mycobacterium sp. E802 | reverse complement strand
GGTGCACTAAGCTAAGGCATCACCGCAGGTCAACGCGCCGCCGCTCTCGAAAACAGGCCAAAGTGACCCAACTCGGGAAGGAGGAGTTCGTGTGGTCGGTCGCCTACGACTGGGGAAACCTCAACTTCGGCATCCGTGAGAAAGAACGGTGCCTGACCGGCATCTCGGTGGAGCGGGCGAAATCGTGACGCCGCGCGTGGACGAAATCACACCACGGTCAGCGGCAGCGACTTCCTCGGCTCGAACACGAACGACGCCCCACCGCTGAACTTCGTCACCGCGACCTCGTCCAATTCCTTTGCCGCGGTCTCGGTTTCGATCACCCGGGCGGTCCATTCCGTATCCGTTCCGATCACCTCGACGTCGAGGTGCGGGTCGACAGCGGCGACTATGGCCTGCAGCGGCCGGGTCTCGGCCGGCCCGGTCAACGCCACCCACGCCCCATCCTGGTGGGCTGCCGAACGCCGTACCGACACCGTGTCGGGACCGAACTCCGCACTGACGTAGGCCGCCGGATTGAACAGCGGATGCAGCTCCAGCACCCGCACCGCCCCTTCGATTCCGCCGGGCAGGTCCAGTGCCCGGTGGATCCGCTCGGCACCGAGCCCGGCCACGCCGATCAGCTGTTTGGTACAGATATCGGTGGCCAGCGCGGTGTCGGCCCCGGCTCGCGCGCCGACCGCAAGAATGAACGACAGGTTCAGCAGGTGCATCTGCAGACACACTTCGTCGGCGATCCGGACCAGCGCGGAATGGGAGAACGCCGCAAAATCGAAGTCCGACAACAGCGGTCCCGAGTAGTCGGCCGCGCCCTCGTCGGAAGTATCGATCGGATCCAACACCGTTTGGGCAGCCAGCGTCCGGCCGATCACCTCCAGTGCCGGGATGTCGTCGACCTCGGGGTAGGACTCGTCGATGATGACGGTCCACGCGCAGTGCGGGTGCCGATCGGCGGGTGTGCGGGGTGGCCGGTGAATCGGGCGCACCTGGCACTTTCGGTTGGTGGCCAGCGCGGTGGCGTCGAACGTCGGGTCCTCGATGTCGTGACACATGCCGCGCACGTAGTCCTCGCCCATCGGTTCGACATCGAGTAGGGCCCCACAGTGATCGAGGTGAAACTCGCCGTGCCAGCGGTCATGGACGGTGTAGCGGAAATCCATGAACTGCGGCGGGGCACCGATGTCGAGTTGCAGCCCCTTGAAGATGGTGATGATGTCGACGCCCTCGTACTTGAGCGCCTTCTGCATCCGCCTGGTGTAGATCGGGCTGGAGGCCGCCCACTCCTCGATCGCGATCTGCAGCATTTCCGGTCGGCCGAAACTGCTGATGCACCAGGCCATCCCGGAGCGGTCGATCATCTGCCCCATGAGCAACAGCTCGGGGACCAGCGTGACCAGCTGCTCGCGGGTCAGCGAGGCGTACCTACTTGTCATCGAGCTCGCTCCCGGTGTTCATCTTGACTGCGGCATTCACGTTGGCCTTGCGGTCCTCTGCCAGCCCCTTCTCGGCGGCCTTGCGGCGCTTGGCCACCACCTTGGACACCGTGCCGTTGAGGCCGGACCCGAGGGGGAAGCCGAGGTACTGGGTGAGGAAAATCGCGATGTCCTTGAGCTCCTCCTCGGTGAACTCACCGTTGAGCAGCGCGGCGTTGACCTGGATCTCGGCGAGGTCCTGCGAACCAACTGCGGTCACCGCCGACAGCGTCATCAGCCGCTTCTCCCGCATTGACAGGCCGGGCTTGCTCCAGATGGTGCCGAAGAGATGGTCAACCGTCAGATCGAAGTACGGATCGCCTTCGATGTTGGGCATCTCCCAGCCGTAGACCTCGTTCATCTTGGCCAGACCCTTGGCGCGCAACTCGTCCATCGAAAGCTCCTAGTCGTTCTTGTGCGGTACGCCGAGGCCGTCGGCCAACCTCTGCAAGGCCACCTGGGCCAACGGAAGATCCACTCCCACAACGTCCCCCAGCCCCAGCGCCAGGCTCAGGTCCTTCTCCCCCAGTCCCCGGGTGTGGGTGAAGGCGTCGTAGAGCCAGTGGTCCGGGGTGAGTTCGGCCATGTTCTCCCGCACGATGATCGCACCGGGCCCACCGGTGAGCGCATCGGTGTGCCGCACTACCCGGCCCAACGCACCCAGGTCCAGCCCGGCCGCCTCGGCCAGCTTCATCGCCTCACACGCCGCGGCATACGAGGTGAAGGTCAACATGTTGCGGGCCAGCTTCATCCGGGTGCCGGCACCGGGCTCACCGGCGTGGATCACCATCGAGCCGAACTGTTTGAGGGCCGGCTTGATTCGTTCGTAGACGGGTCGCTCGGCCCCGACCATGACGGCCAGCTCGCCCTTCTCGGCCGCTGCGCCACCACCGCTGACCGGGGCGTCGACGATGTGAATGCCGTGGGCCTTGTACTGCTCGGCGAGTTCGACGGCGGTGGTGTCGCTGATCGTCGAGTGGATCACGATCACGGTGTCCGGCTTGGCTTTTGCCGCCAATTCGGCCACGACCGACCGCACCTGCTCGTCGTTGAGCACCGTGATGCTGATGATGTCGGCCTGAGCGACATCGGCCACGTCATCGGCCAGGGTGGCGCCCAACTCGGCCAACGGTGTCATCGCGTCGACCCGCACGTCGTACACGATGAACCCGCCCGGCCACTCGGCCAGCCGCTTGGCCATCGGGGCACCCATGTTGCCCAGACCGATGTAGCCGTACTTCACGTCTTCCGGAGTCGTCATGACCGGATGATCTGTCCGCCGTCGACATTGAAGATCTGCCCCGTGATCCACTTGGCCTGATCACTCAGCAGGAACAGACACATCCCGACCAGGTCCTCCGGCTGGCCCATGCGGGACAACGGGATTCCCTTGACGATGTCGTCCACCATCTCCTTGGGCGTGGTGGTGCGGTTGGCCTCGGTGTCGATCGGGCCGGGGGCGATGGCGTTGATGCGGATGTTCTGCCCGCCCAGCTCACGGGAGAGCTGCTGGGTCAGACCGTTGATGCCCACCTTGGCCAGACCGTAGTAGTTGGCGTAGAGCCAAGCCGCGGTCGAGGACTGGTTGACGATCGCGCCGCCCCCACGTTTGGCCATCTTGCGGTACACCGCGCGGGTGCACACCAGCGCACCGTCGAGGTTCACGCTCATGAACTTCTTGTAGTAGTCCCAGTCGACGGTGAGCAGGAAGTCCAGCTTCATCCCGCCGAAGATCGCGGCGTTGTTCACCAGGTAGTCGATACCGCCGAACTCCGAAAGCGCCTGGGCCGCCATGTCCTTGGCCGAGTCGATGTCGGAGACGTCGACGCGCACCGCCAGGGCGTTGCCACCCTCGCCCTTGATGCCGTCGACGACCTTCTGCGCACCTTCGGTGTTGATGTCGGCCACCACCACCGCGGCACCCTCGCGGGCGAGCGCCTCGGCGTAGGCCTGGCCGATACCGCCACCGGCCCCGGTGACGATGGCCACCTTGTTGTCGAACTGTCCCACTGCGGTTCTCCTCTGTTCGCCTAGTTCGCGAGCGTCGCGATGCACTTGATTTCGGTGTATTCCTCGAAGCCGGCCAGGCCCATCTCGCGGCCGACCCCGGACTGCTTGTATCCCCCGAAGGGGGCATCTGCCGAGTACCAGATGCCGCCGTTGACGTTGACGGTGCCGACGCGCATGCGGGACGCCACCGCCTGGGCGCGGGCGTCGTCTCCGGAGAACACCGTGCCGGACAGTCCGTACGGCGAATCGTTGGCGATCCGCACCGCATCGTCGTCGCCGTCGTGCGCGATCACCGTCAGCACCGGGCCGAAGATTTCCTCACGGGACACCCGGGCGTTGTTGTCGAGACCGGCGATCACCGTCGGCTCGATGAAGAACCCGGTGTCGAGATCGGCGGGACGTCCACCGCCGCAGGCGAATCGGCCGCCCTCCTGCAACGCGAGATCCAGGTAGGACTGCACGCGGTCACGTTGACGTGCCGAGATCAGCGGGCCGCACACGGTGCGCTTGCTGTTCGGGTCCCCCGGCTTGATGCCGCCGAGCGTCGCCGCGGCCGCTTCGACCGCCTCGTCATAGCGCGCCCGTGGCACCACCAGACGAGTGGTGATCGCGCAACCCTGCCCGGCGTGCATGGCTACCGTGAAGGCCGCCATCGAGCAGGCCCCGGCCAGGTCGGCGTCGTCGAGCACCAGGAAAGCCGACTTGCCGCCGAGTTCCAGGAACACCTTCTTGATGGTCACGGCCGCATCGGTCATCACGGCACGTCCGGTCGCGGTGGAGCCGGTGAACGACACCATGTCCACCCGAGGGTCTTTGGACAGCAGAGCGCCCACCGAGTGATCGCTGGAGGTGACGATGTTGATGACGCCGGCCGGGAAGTCGGTCTGCTCGGCGATGATCTGACCGACAGCGGCGGCCGCCCAAGGGGTGTCGGGCGCCGGCTTGAGGATCAGGGTGTTGCCCGCGGCCAGGGCCGGGCCGACCTTGGCCAGGTTGATCTGGTGGGGGAAGTTCCACGGGGTGATGGCGCCGACGACGCCGACGGCCTCACGGGCCACCACGCGATTGGTCGGAATCCCTTGTGGAGTGGCATGTCCCAGATCGGTACGCCACTCGTAGTTCTCGGCGGTGTCGGCGGAGAACGCCAGATCGTCGATCGGGCCTTCCAGCTGCGCGCCCGCCGTGAGCATGCGTGGGGCGCCCACCTCGGCGATGGTGAGTTCCCGTAGCTCCTCGACGTTTTCGCGCAATGCGTCCCGCAGCTGCCGCAGGCAGCGCACCCGCAGTGCGTGGTTCGTCGACCAGTCGGTGTCGTCGAACGCGCGACGCGCCGCTTCGATGGCATTGCCCATGTCCTCGGCGTTGGCATCGGCAGCGACGCCCAGCACCTCTTCGGTGGCGGGGTTGACGGTCTCGAATGCTCCGCCGCCCCCGGCGACGAGCTTGCCGTCGATGAGCAGTTGACTCTGGCGATCGGCCAGTACCGACATGGGTGAACTCCACTCAGAATGTTCTGGACAACTGTCCGGCTGTCTCGGCTCGAACGATAGCCGCAGACGATGTCGGGCCGCAAGGGCGCATCCGTTTCCAGCCGCAACCGCCGCAGAACACGCAGCTCACCGCCGCCTTTGCCAATCCACACTTGCTCAACCTCGGCATCGTCGGATAACTTGGACATGTGTCCAGCGATGCCGTGTCCGCAGTCACAGAACCCGCCCCGGAGGCAGGCAAGGAGGCGCCGCGCAACCGTCGTCAGGAAGAGACCTTTCGCAAGGTCTTGACCGCCGGCATCGAAATGTTGCGCGAATCGTCCTATGCCGATCTGACGGTGCGTGCGGTCGCCGCGCGCGCCGGGGTCGCGCCGGCCACGGCGTACACGTACTTCTCGTCGAAAAACCATCTGATCGCCGAGATGTACCTGGACCTGGTCAATCAGGTGCCGTACTTCACCGACGTGAACGACTCGATGACCACGCGAGTCGACAAGGCGTTGCGGGCACTCACCCTCGTCGTCGCCGACGAGCCCGAAGTGGCCGCCGCGTGCACCACCGCTCTGTTGGGCGGGGGCACCGACCCCGCGGTCCGCAAGGTGCGCGATCGCATCGGCGCCGAGATCCACAAACGCATCCGCTCGGCCGTCGGGCCGGATGCCGATTCCCGCATCGTCTCCGCCCTGGAGATGACGTTCTTCGGCGCCCTGGTCAACGCGGGCAGCGGCGCCTTCACCTACCGCCAGATCGCCGACCGACTGACCTACGTCGTCGGCCTCGTCCTGGGAGAGCACTGATGAGCTTGGACATTGTCAAACCGATCCTCGACCCGTACGACTACGACTTCCACGAGGATCCGTACCCGTACTACCGCCGGCTGCGCGACGAGGCGCCGATCTATCACAACGAAGAGCTCAAGTTCTGGGCGTTGTCGCGGCACAAGGACGTGGTCGCCGGTTTCCGCAACAGTGTCACGCTGTCGAACAGGCACGGCGTGTCTCTGGATCCGATCTCACGCAACGATGAAGCCCATCGGGTGATGTCGTTCCTCGCCCTCGACGATCCCGGCCATCTTCGGCTACGAACCCTGGTGTCCAAGGGTTTCACCCCGCGGCGCATCCGCGAGCTGGAGGGTCGCGTCACCGAGATCGCGGTACAGCACCTGGACGAGGCACTACAGAACAACACCTTCGACTACGTCGACGACTTCGCGGGCAAGCTGCCGATGGACGTCATCTCCGAGTTGATGGGTGTGCCGGAGGAGGACCGGGTGCGCATCCGCGCCCTGGCCGACGGGGTCATGCACCGCGAGGACGGCGTCGCCGACGTGCCCGAATCCGCGATCGCCGCGTCCGGTGAGCTGCTGGTCTACTACGCCGACATGGTCAAACAACGCCGCAAGGCGCAAACCGCTGACCTGACCTCAGCGCTGGTGGAGGCCGAGATCGACGGAGATCGGCTCACCGACGACGAGATCATGGCCTTCCTGTTTTTGATGGTCGTCGCCGGTAACGAGACGACGACGAAACTGCTTGCCAATGCCGCATATTGGGGTTTCAAGAACCCGGATCAGCTGGCTCCGGTGTTCGACAACCACGCCTTGATCGTGCCGTGGGTCGAGGAGACCCTGCGCTATGACGCCTCCAGCCAGATCCTGGCGCGGCTGGTCACCGAGGACCAGACGTACTACGACACCACGGTGCCGGCCGGCGATGTGCTGGTGCTGCTGATCGGCTCGGCGAACCGAGACGAACGCGTCTTCGAGAACCCTGATGACTACCGGATCGATCGCGAGATCGGCCCGAAACTGGTGAGTTTCGGCAGTGGCGCCCACTTCTGCCTCGGCGCGCATCTGGCGCGCATGGAGGCCCGGGTGGCACTGACCGAGCTGTTCAAGCGAATCCGCGGATATGAGGTGGACGAGGCCAACGCCGTCCGCGTCCACTCGAGCAGTGTCCGCGGATTCGCTCACCTCCCGATCACCGTCCAGCCCCGCTGAACCCCCTCGACCACCGCTGAAAGGCCTTCCGAATGCCCCGTTTCGACCCCCTCCCCGACCGTCGCCCCGCCCTGGTCGCCGGCGCCTCGTCCGGAATCGGCGAAGCCACCGCGATCAGGCTCGCCCGTAACGGCTTTCCCGTCGCCCTCGGTGCTCGCCGGGTGGAGAAACTGCAGGAGATCGTCGACAAGATCCGCGCCGACGGCGGTGAGGCCATCCCCGTGCACCTCGACGTGACCGACCCCGACTCGGTCAAGGCCGCCGTCGAGCAGACCACCGCTGAACTCGGCGACATCGAGGTACTGGTCGCCGGTGCCGGCGACACCTACTTCGGCAAGCTCGACTCGATCAGCACCGAGCAGTTCGACTCCCAGATCCAGATCCATCTGATCGGAGCCAACCGGTTGGCCACCGCGGTACTGCCCGGCATGATCGAACGCCGGCGCGGCGATCTGATCTTCGTCGGATCCGATGTGTCCCTGCGTCAGCGCCCGCACATGGGCGCCTACGGCGCCGCCAAGGCCGCTCTGGTCGCGATGGTCAACAACTATCAGATGGAGCTGGAAGGCACGGGCGTGCGCGCCTCGATCGTGCACCCCGGTCCGACCAAGACCGCCATGGGTTGGAGCCTGCCCGCCGAGTTGATCGGCCCGGCCCTTGAGGATTGGGCCAAGTGGGGTCAGGCTCGCCACGACTACTTCCTGCGCGCCGATGACCTCGCGCGGGCCATCGCCTTTGTCGCCGAGACACCCCGCGGCGGCTTTATCGCCAACATGGAACTCCAGCCCGAAGCTCCGCTCGCCGATGTCAAGGATCGCCAGAAGCTCGCGCTGGGCGAAGAAGGGATGCCAAACCAGTGACTGCCCTCAAGGAAGTACAACGCGTCTCGGGTGGCGAGGAAGAACACGGCCACCTCGAGGAATTCCGCACCGACCCGATCGGCCTGATGAAACGCATCCGCGAGGAGTGCGGTGACGTCGGCTGGTTCCAACTCGCCGACAAGCAGGTGGTGCTGCTGTCCGGTGCCGAGGCCAACGAGTTCTTCTTCCGCTCCAGCGACAGCGAACTCAACCAGGCCGAGGCCTACCCGTTCATGACGCCGATTTTCGGTGAGGGCGTGGTGTTCGACGCCGACCCCGAGCGGCGGGCCGAGATGCTGCACAACACCGCACTGCGCGGTGAGCAGATGAAGGGTCACGCGGCCACCATCGAAAACGAAGTCCGCCGGATGATCGAAGGATGGGGCGAGAGCGGGGAAATCGACCTGCTGGAGTTCTTCGCCGAACTGACCATCTACACCTCGACGGCCTGCCTGATCGGTCTGAAGTTCCGCAACCAGCTCGACTCCCGGTTCGCGAACTACTACCACCTGTTGGAGCGCGGCACCGACCCGCTCTGCTACGTCGACCCGTACCTGGACATCGAGAGCTTCCGAATCCGTGATGAGGCCCGGGCCAACCTGGTCGAGCTGGTGCAGGAAGTGATGAACGGGCGAATTGCCAACCCGCCCACGGACAAGAGCGATCGCGACCTGCTCGACGTTCTGGTCTCGATCAAGGACGAGGAGGGCAATCCGCGCTTCTCGGCCAACGAGGTCACCGGCATGTTCATCTCGCTGATGTTCGCCGGGCACCACACCAGTTCCGGCACCTCGTCGTGGACGCTGATCGAACTGCTGCGCAACCCTGAGTTCTACGCCAAGGTGCAGCAGGAACTCGACGACCTCTACTCCGATGGTCAGGAGGTGAGTTTCCATGCGCTGCGCCAGATTCCGAACATCGACAACGCGCTCAAGGAAACCCTGCGCCTGCATCCGCCGCTGATCATCCTGATGCGGGTGGCCCAAGACGAGTTCGAGGTGGCCGGCTACCCGATCCACAAGGGCCAGATGGTGGCGGCCTCCCCGGCGATCTCCAACCGCATCCCCGAGGACTTCCCGGATCCGGACGCCTTCGACCCCGATCGCTATGTGAAGCCGCGTCAGGAAGACCTGATCAACCGGTGGACCTGGATCCCGTTCGGCGCCGGCCGGCACCGTTGCGTCGGGGCCGCGTTCGCCCAGATGCAGATCAAGGCGATCTTCTCGGTTCTGTTGCGGGAGTACGAGTTCGAGATGGCTCAGCCGCCCGAGAGCTACCGCAACGACCATTCGAAGATGGTCGTCCAGCTGGCCCGCCCGGCCAAGGTCCGCTACCGGAAGCGAGTCTAGGAGAGCACCCATGGGCTGCTACCGCGTGGAACTCGACGAGGATCTGTGCCAAGGCCACGCCATGTGCGAGTTGGAAGCGCCGGACGTGTTCCGGGTACCCAAGCGCGGCGTCGTCGAAATCCTCGATCACGAGCCACCCGACGAACTCCGCGATGCCGTGGAGATGGCCGTCGACATGTGTCCTACCCGAGCACTCTCAATCATTGAGAACGACTGAAAGGAAAAGCCAATGGCGTCAAGAAACGAGCTCGAAGCCTGGTCCGACCGCTGGCTCAAGGCCAACCAGGAGGCCGAGAAGGCCGGTGACTGGAAGCCGCTGGCCGACTTCTACACCGAAGATGCCACCTACGGCTGGAACATCGGTCCCAAGGAAGACGTGATGTGCGTCGGGCGCGACGAGATCCGCGACGTGGCACTGGGCCTGGAGATGGAGGGCCTGGAGAACTGGGTCTACGAGTACCAGCGGGTGCTGATCGACGAGAAGCAGAACGAGATCGTCGGCTTCTGGAAGCAGGTCGCCAACAAGAGTGACGGCAGCAAGGACGAGATCTACGGCATCGGCGGCAGCTGGTTCCGGCTCAACGATCAGCTGCTCATCGAATGGCAGCGGGATTTCTTCGATTTCGGCCACGTGCAGAAGGCATTCCTGAAGCTGATCGAGTCCGGCGATCTGACGCCCACCATGCAGAAGCGCATCGAGCGCAGCCTGGCCGGCGAAAAGCTGCCCGGCTACTACCCGTTGGGTGAAGCGCCGGTCAAGATCTGGTAGTTCCCGGCCAAGCAGTTGCTTGGGGGTGGGTGTGACCCACGCAACTAATGGCTCTAGTCTGTGGTCACGGCTCTAGCGGAAGGCACATGCGCATGAAGACAAAAGGCGCTCTCATCTGGGAGTTCAACCAACCATGGTCGATCGAGGAAATCGAGATCGGTGACCCCGTCAAGGACGAGGTCAAGATCCAGATGGAAGCCGCGGGCATGTGCCATTCCGACCACCACCTGGTGACCGGTGACATCCCGATGGCAGGTTTCCCGGTGCTCGGCGGCCACGAAGGCGCCGGCATCGTGACCGAGGTCGGCCCCGGCGTCGACCACATCAAGCCGGGCGACCACGTGGTGCTGTCGTTCATTCCGTCCTGTGGTGAATGTCCGGCCTGTCAGGAGGGTCTGCGCAACCTGTGCGACTTGGGCGCAGGCCTGCTGGGCGGCACCGCGGTGTCCGACGGCACGCACCGCGTCCACGCGGTCAAGAACGGCCAGCCCGTCATCCCGATGACGCTGCTGGGCACGTTCAGCCCGTACATGGTGGTCCACAAGAGCTCGGTGGTGAAGATCGACCCGTCCATCCCGTTCGAGGTTGCCTGCCTCGTCGGGTGCGGTGTCACCACCGGTTACGGCTCGGCTGTCCGCAGCGGCGACGTCCGTCCCGGTGACGACGTTGTCATCGTCGGCGTCGGCGGCGTCGGCACCGGTGCGCTGCAGGGTGCCCTGGCCGCCGGTGCCCGTAACGTCTTCGTCGTCGACCCGGTCGAGTTCAAGCGCGACAATGCCCTGAAGTTCGGTGCCACCCACGCCTACCCCGACATCTTCAGCGCGATGGCCGGGGTCGCCGAGGTCACCGAGGGCCGGATGGCGCACAAGACGATCGTCACCGTGGGCGAGCTCAAGGGTGAAGACATCGACCACTACATGAACATCACCGCCAAGGGCGGCACCGTGGTGGCCACCGCGGTCGCCAACATGGCCAGCAACGACGTCAAGCTGAACCTGTCGATGCTGACACTGCTGCAGAAGCGCCTGCAGGGCACCATCTTCGGTGGCGGCAACCCGCACCATGACATCCCGCAACTGCTGAGCATGTACAAGGCCGGCCGGCTGAACCTGGACGACATGGTCACCCGGCAGTACAAGCTGGAGCAGATCAACGACGGGTACCGGGACATGCTCGAGGGCCGCAACATCCGCGGCGTCATCCGCTACACGGACGCAGATCGCTGATCACTCTGCGGTTTGTGGAGCGGTAGCCGTCACCAGTACGGCTGCCGCTCCACAAATCAGGGGCATGAAGGGAATTTCGTGACCGAAACACAAACCGAGACCCCCGTCGTCCTCGCCTCCCGCTCGTCGTGGAAGTGCGTGCAGACCGGTGACCGTGAGGGCTGGCTGGCGCTGATGGCCGACGATGTCGTGGTCGAGGACCCGATCGGTGAGGCCGTCACCAACCCCGACGGCACCGGGGTGCGCGGCAAGGAAGCCCTCGGCGCGTTCTACGACACCAACATCGGGCCCAACGAGCTGACCGTCACGTGCGAGGAGACGTTCCCCTCGAGCTCGCCGACCGAGATCGCCTACATCCTGGTGTTGCGCACCAAGTTTCCCAACGGGTTCACCGCGACCGTGCGCGGGGTCTTCACCTACAAGGTGAACGACGAAGGACTGATCACCAACCTGCGTGGCTACTGGAACATGGATGCCATGCAGTTCGCCCAGGAAGAGAACTGACCGGCGGTACGCTCGCCGGCCGCGGCGCGATCGTGGTCGGCGGCACCCGTGGCATCGGCCTGGCGGTCGCCCAACTGCTGGCCGATCAAGGCGCCGGCGTGGTGGTCAACGGCCGTGACGCCGACGCGGCACAGGCCGCCGCACAACGCATTTCCGGTGTCGCCCATGCCGGTTCCCCCGCCGATCCCGACGTGGCCGACGCGCTCGTCGAGACGTGCATGTCCGAGTTCGGCCGCCTCGACATCCTGATCAACTGTGCCGGCACCGCCGAGCCGGTCGGCTCATCGATCCTGAACGTCACCAGTGCCGAATTCCGCGACCTGCTCGACGCACATCTGGGCACGGTGTTCGAGACCTGCCGTGCGGCAGCTCCGAAGATGGTCGCTCAGGGCGGCGGAGCCATCGTCAACACCAGTTCCTTTGCGTTCCTGGGCGATTACGGTGGCAGCGGCTATCCGGCGGGCAAGGGCGCGGTCAACGGGCTCACCCTGGCGATCGCCGCCGAGCTCAAGGAGCACGGGGTGCGCGCCAATGTGGTGTGCCCCGGCGCCCGCACCCGGTTGTCCACCGGATCGGACTACGAGCAGCACATTGCCGAGCTCAACCGGCGCGGATTGCTCGACGACGTCAGCATGCAGGGCGCGCTGGACGCGGCGCCGCCGGAGTACGTCGCCCCCACCTACGGCTATCTGGCGAGCGACGCCGCACAGGACGTGACCGGCCGCATCTTCATCGCCGCCGGCGGATTCATCGGCGAATTCACCCGTCCGTCACCGGGTTTCATTGGATACCGCGACCACCACAGCACCCCGCCATGGACAGCGGCCGAGTTACACGAGCTGATCGGCAGTTAACCGCACAAGCCGCGGCCAGAACGGCCACGCCACGCTGTCCGACCGCGCAGGCCGGTGTGGTGCATGACCGGAAGCTTCAGCGGACGGTAGTAGGTGAGCACCACCTGGTCCTCGTCGTGCGACGACGGAGTACAGGAGTGGAATTTCCAGCCATCCAGGCTGCGCCCGGCGATCTTGGGGTGGTCGACGACATCCCACCACGTATCGGCCGGCACATCCAGGTCGATCCACTCGAAATCGGTGGACCGCCCGGACAGGGCTTGGTCATCACTGTCAGCTTCCCGCTTGACCGCGTCGGTCACGATCGACATCCTTCAGGCAAAATTACTAAGCCCCACTAGTCAACCGGGTTTCCGTTTCCTGCGCAACGAGATCGGCATCTCATTCGGCCATCACTATGCTCGTGGCCATGGCGTCCGTCTTCACGAAGATCATCAACGGAGAACTGCCCGGACGATTCGTCTACCAAGACGATGAGATCGTCGCGTTCCTCACCATCGCGCCGATGACGCAGGGGCACACCCTCGTGGTTCCGCGCGCCGAGATCGACAACTGGCAGGACGTCGAGCCGGCGGTGTTCGGCCGGGTGATGGAGGTGTCGCAGCTGATCGGCAAGGCCGTGTGCCGCGCCTTCGGCGCCGAGCGCGCCGGCGTCATCATCGCCGGCCTGGAAGTGCCGCACCTGCACGTGCACGTCTTCCCCGCCTACAACCTGACCGATTTCGGCTTCGCCCACGTCGACAACAATCCGTCCGCCGCGTCCCTCGACGAGGCGCAGGCCAAGATCAAAGCTGCGCTGGCAGATCTGCAATCCTCGGCAGGCTGACGGTGAACCGGCAGCCCTGACCCGGTGCCGTGGTCACCCGCACCTTTCCCCCGTGGGCGAGCACCAGCGAATGCACGATCGACAGCCCCAGCCCGGTACCGCCGCTGGCCCGGGCACGTGACGTATCGGCCCGGTAGAACCGCTCGAATATCCGCTGCGCATCGTCGGCGGTCATGCCGGGGCCCTCGTCGCACACCTCGATGACCGCGTCGTTCCCCTCGGTGCCCACGCGCACCGTGATCCCGGCGGTGTCCGGGGTGTGCTGCACCGCGTTGGCGACCAGGTTGCTCAGCACCTGGCGCAACCGGGCCTCGTCGCCCAGCACCTCAGGCGTGCCCGGGCCGTCGAACACCTCCATGCGCACGCGCCGGCCCGGAGCGATCGACTGGGTGTCGTGGACCGCGTCGGTCGCCAACGTCAACAGGTCGACCCGATGCTGATCCAGCGGCCGCTGCGCATCCAGCCGAGCCAGCAGCAGCAGATCCTCGACCAGCAGGCCCATCCGCCGGGACTCGCTCTCGATCCGGCCCATCAACATCTCGACATCGCGGGCCGCCCCCTGGCGGTACAGCTCGGCGAATCCGCGGATCGTGGTCAGCGGGGTCCGCAGTTCGTGGCTGGCATCGGTGATGAACCGTCGCATGCGCTCCTCGGACGTGCGCGCCTGCTCGGCGGAGGCCTCCGACGACGCGACAGCCCGCTGGATCTGCGCGAGCATCCCGTTGAGCGCCAGGGACAGCCGGCCCACCTCGGTACGTGGATCACGTTCGGGCACACGACGATCCAACTGCCCGGCCGCAATGGCGGCCGCAGTCTGTTCCACCTCGACCAGCGGACGCAGGCTGCGGTGTACGACGGCGTAGCCGACGATGCCGAGGAACAACAACACGACCGTGCCGATGCCGACCTGCGACCAGATCAATGCCCGGACCGACGACTGCACGTCGGACAGATCGATCGCCACGGTGGTGCGTTCCCCGTTGGGGCCCTGCACCGTCATGGCTCGCCACTGCACGTCGGATGACCCGACCGAGCCGACGGTCACCGGCTGGGGCCCGACATCGTTGTCGTCGGGCAGCGAGGGTTCTGCCTCTCGGTCGTTGATCGCGATCCAGGTTCGGCCATCCTGGTCGACGCCGCGCACATAGAAGTTCGACGGCGGGCGCGCCGGGTTCGGCCCCTCCAGCGGGGTCGAGGGCATCTGGTGCGGCTCCTGCGCCCACCCTCGCGAGGCGTCCAGCAGCGTCTGATCGACACGGCTGATCTCGGTGTGCCGCATGATCGAGGTCACCGCGATGCCGGAGGCCAACAGCCCGCAGGCCACCAGGAACAGCACGACGGCCACCAGGCCGACCCGCAGCGGCACCCCATGCCGCTCTACCCGGTCAAACACCCCAAAAGTATGCCGCCGACGCCGCGAGCGTCAGCGTGGCTCGCGCAAAACGTAGCCGACGCCGCGCAGCGTGTGCAGCAGGCGCTTTTCGCCGGTGTCGACCTTGCGACGCAGGTAGGACACGTAGGACTCGACGACGTTGACGTCTCCGCCGAAGTCGTACCGCCACACGTGGTCGAGGATCTTCGGCTTCGACAAGACGGTGCCCGCATTGATGATGAAGTAGCGCAGCAACGTGAACTCGGTCGGTGACAGCGAGACGGGTTCGCCGGCCTTCCACACCTCGTGGGTGTCCTCGTCGAGCTCGATGTCGGCGAAGGACAACTTGGCGCTGCGCGGTTCCTCGACCCCCTTGCCGGACCGGCGCAGGATCACCCGCAGCCGGGCCACGACCTCTTCGAGACTGAACGGCTTGGTCACGTAGTCGTCGCCGCCGAGGGTCAGCCCGGCGATCTTGTCTTGCAGGCTGTCCCGCGCGGTGAGGAAGAGCGCCGGCGCGTCGATGCCGTCGGCCCGCAGCCGACGCAGCAGGCCGAAGCCGTCCATGCCGGGCATCATCACGTCGAGGATCACCGCGTCCGGCCGGACTTCCCTGGCCTTGTCGAGGGCTGCTGCGCCGTTGGACGCGGTGTGCACCTCGAACCCTTGGAACTTCAGGCTGACGGAAAGCAACTCCACGATGTTGGCCTCGTCGTCGACGACGAGTATCCGGGCTTCCGGGACGCTCTCAGGTAATGCAGGCATGGCCATTCCCTGATGTTGGTGGTGCGTGTTGAACTCAACCTGCATGCACGCTGTGCACTTCCTGTGAGTTTAGCTGTGATCCGGGTAACTACACTGGCGCCCATGAACCTCGGCAGAACCCTGGTGCGAGTTGCCACTGCGCCGGTGCGCATCGGGCTGGCCGTGGCAGATGTCGGGCTGGGCATCGCCGGCGAGACACTCGGCGCCGTGCAGCGGGGGATCACCGATTCCAACCCGCTGGGCGGCCGGTCGTCTATGGCGGGCCTCCTCGGGCTCGACGACGCGGTGGAGCGGGCCAACCGGCTGGCCCGGCTGCTCGACGACGACGCACCACTGGGTCGCGCACTGGCGCCGGACGGTCCGGTGAACCGTTTGCTGCGACCGGGCGGACTGGTCGACCAGATCACGGCCGAGGGCGGCCTGCTGGACCGACTGACCGCCGACAACGGCGCCGTGGCCCGGGCCGTCGCGCCCGGCGGCCTGGTGGATCAGATCACGCTCGAGGGCGGCCTGCTGGACCGGCTGACCACCGACGACGGGGCGTTGTCCAGGGTGATCGCCCCGGGCGGGCTGGCCGATCAACTGCTGGCCAACGACGGTTTGATCGAGCGAATTCTGCGTGAGGACGGCGTCGCCGATCGCCTGCTGGCCGAGGGCGGCCTGCTCGACACCCTGACCGATCCCGACGGCCCACTGCTCAAACTCGCCGACGTGGCCGACACGTTGAACCGGCTGGCGCCCGGCCTGGAGGCCCTGGCTCCCACCATCGACGCACTACACGACGCGGTCATCACGCTCAGCCAGGTCGTCAACCCCTTGAGCAACATCGCCGACCGCATCCCGCTGCCCCGGCGATCGTCGCGACGGAGCACTCCGCGCCCGGTCGTCTCCCAGCGGATTGTCGACGCCGACGAGTGACCCGTTAAGCTAGGGCGCGTTCCACCTGCCTCCTTAGCTCAGTGGTAGAGCAACATACTTGTAATATGTAGGTCATCGGTTCAATCCCGATAGGGGGCTCCACGCGCGCCGTTTTGTCGGTGCCTGGCAGTAACTTCCACATATGAGGCTCTGTCAAGGCTGCGGGTCACCGCTGGCGAAGCGCAGCCAGAAGATTTACTGCAGCAACGCATGTCACGTCGAGGCTCGTCGTGAGGCCAGTACCAAGCGTTGGCTCGAAACCGGCGAGGCGTGGATTGACGGCCGCCGCGGTCACTACATCCGGCAGTATCTCGCCGCGGCCCAGTCAGGTTGCTGTGCAATCTGCGGCGCCGCCAGCACCTGGCAGGAGCTCCCCCTGACATTGATCATGGACCACATCGACGGAAACCCGACGAACAACCGTAGAGAAAACCTGCGGCTGGTGTGCCCGAACTGTGACTCCCAGCTCCCGACGTACAAGAGCCGGAATCGCGGTAATGGGCGGCATTTTCGTCGCCAGCGTTACGCCAACGGTCAGTCGTATTAGAGCTCGGATACCCGGCCGTTCTCCACCGCCCATCGGCGGTCCAGCCGTACGTTCTGCAGCATTCGCCGGTCGTGCGTCACCAGCAGGAGCGCACCTTCATAGCTCTCCAGCGCCTGTTCGAGCTGCTCGATGGCGGGCAGGTCGAGGTGGTTGGTCGGCTCGTCGAGAACCAGCACATTGGTGCCGCGGGCCTGTAGCAGCGCCAAGCCTGCGCGGGTGCGCTCTCCGGGTGAGAGCTGGTCCACCACGCGCTCCACGTGGTCGGCCCGCAAGCCGAACTTGGCCAACAGAGTTCGTACGTCCGCGGTCGACCAGGATGGCAGATACTGCTCGAAGCGGTCGACCAGTCGCGCGGTACCGGTGAAATCCACACGGGCCTGGTCGATCTCGCCGATGGCGACGTTGGCCCCCAACGCCGCACGGCCGTCGTCGGGCTGTTGTCGGCCGAGCAGCAGACTGAGCAATGTCGATTTGCCCGCCCCGTTGGGTCCGGTGATGCCGATCCTGTCGCCGGCATCGACTTGCAATGAGACAGGTCCGAGAACGAAGTCCCCTTGCCGCACAAGTGCATTGTCGAGCGTCGCCACCACCGAGCTGGATCGTGGCGCGGTGCCGATGGTGAACTGCAGTGTCCATTCCTTGCGCGGTTCGTCGACTTCTTCCAGTCGGGCGATGCGGCTCTCCATCTGCCGGACCTTCTGCGCCTGCTTCTCACTGGATTCGGTGGCGGCTCGACGCCGGATCTTGTCGTTGTCCGGCGCCTTGCGGATCGCGTTGCGGACGCCCTGACTCGACCATTCGCGCTGAGTGCGCGCGCGGGCCACCAAGTCGGCTTTCTTCTCGGCGAACTCTTCGTATTGTTCGCGCTTGTGCCGGCGGCTTACCTCGCGTTCTTCCAGATAGCTTTCGTATCCGCCGCCGTAGACGGTGTTGGTGTGCTGCGCCAAATCCAGTTCCAGCACCCGAGTGACGCTGCGGGCCAGGAACTCCCGGTCGTGGCTCACCAGCACCACGCCGCCGCGAAGGTCGCGGACGAACTGCTCGAGTCGGGCCAGCCCGTCGAGGTCGAGATCGTTGGTCGGCTCATCGAGCAGGACGACGTCGAAACGCGACAGCAGGAGTGCCGCCAGCCCCACCCGCGCCGCCTGTCCCCCGGACAGCGCGGCCATCGGCGTGAAATCAGGTTGCACCATGTCGGTGTCGAGTCCCAGATCGGCCAGGACCGCCGGAATCCGGTCGTCGAGATCGGCCGCGCCGGCAGCGAGCCAGTGATCCAGGGCGGCAGCGTAGATATCGGCCAGGTCAACGCCCGGCAGCGCATGCGGCTCGGCCAGTGCCGCGGCCGCCGCTTCCATGGCCCGCGTGGCGTCGGTGCAGCCAGTGCGGCGTGCGATGTAGGCCGCGACGGTCTCCCCCGGAATCCGCTCATGTTCCTGTGGCAGCCACCCGATGAACGCGTCGGACGGGGCGACGCGGACCGTCCCCGCGAGCGGCGCGAGCACACCGGCCAGAATCCGCAACAGCGTGCTCTTGCCTGCGCCATTCGCGCCGACAACCCCGACCACGTCGCCCGGCGCCACGGTCAGATCCAGGTTGTCGAACAGGGTGCGATGGGCGAATCCGCCGGCCACGTCCTTGGCGACAAGCGTTGCGGTCATGGCCCTATGGTCGCATCGCCGTGGGTGGCGTTGAGCGTTGCCGCCCGGGCCTGAAGCGGTTCCACCGATATGGGATTGGCGGACGTCACACTTCGGCGAGGTCGACCAGGCTAAGCTGGGGGATTCGCTCGAAGTGGCGTCGATTCCGCGTTGCAAACGGCAAGTTGTTGCGGATACAGATTCCGGCTTGCAGGCAATCGGCGAAACCGATCGGCGTGCCCGCGTCGCGTAGAAGTGACGCGGCTTCACCTGCTCGCAGCCCAGCAGCCATGTCGAGCGGCAGAGTCCGCGCTTTCAGCAGCTTTAGTATCTCCTGATGGCACCGGTGAAAATCGGTGCCCATGCGAAGCTCGAAAGCAGTTAGAGCCGTCAGCCGGATCCGCCGAGAACTGATCAGTTCACGCACGAGCGAAACGCCGGCACCCTTACCTCGCAGAAAATCGATCACCAGATCGGTGTCGACAACTACGAGGCCCGCCACGTCTCCCGCATTTCCCGAATTGCCTGTGTTGCCAGGTCTGCGTCGGCATCGGTGAACGTGCCCTCCAAGCTGAGCAGGGCGTCGACCTCATCCGGAGCAACACTCGCCAAGTAGGCATCGAGTGCCTCTTGAACGATCGATGAGAACCCGCGTACGCCTCGCTGCTGCGCCAACGCGCTCAGTGCACGGTGCTGAGGTTCGGTGATCTCGACGGTCGTGCGCATGCATGCATTCTAGCATCAATGCAGGTAGGGGCATCAACCGGGAATTGATTTCCCTGAGCCCAGCCGTCAGGTCTCGTCGGCGATCTGCTCGCGGCTCTCGTGCAACCCGGGGCCGTCCGGATCCTCACCTTGGTGATCGAGATCGTGCTGAAACTCCCGCTGGCCCTCGGTCGTCTCCCGGGCGTCCTTCGGTATCGGTCGGCCGTCCTCGCGTTGCTCCATAGCCCCGTTTATTCACCCGCCGGGCCGGGGCCAAACGTTCAGACGCGGGTGGTCAGCTTTCGCAGGGTCTGGTATTCGGTGACCTTGTACGGCCGGCCGTCCGGCTGCAACAGGTCGCTGAACCACACGTTGGGCACCTTGGTATACGGCTTGTCCCACGAGTCCCAGGGGAAGTACGTCTGGGTCTTTCCGGCCACCAACCCCCAGCTGTAGGCAGCAACGTTGTGTCGCTTGGCCAC
Organism: Mycobacterium sp. E802; assembly: GCF_001666875.1. Lineage (NCBI taxonomy): Bacteria > Bacillati > Actinomycetota > Actinomycetes > Mycobacteriales > Mycobacteriaceae > Mycobacterium > Mycobacterium sp. E802. The sequence continues at coordinate 54,466 of NZ_LZJD01000142.1, read as the reverse complement.
CGGCAGCACGCCCTCGACCGTGCTGCCCTGATCGCGTGCCAGGTACTCGGTGCACAGGATCGGTCGACCCAGCGGGGCGAGTTCGTCGATGCGGGCCTCGAATTCGGCGGGGCCGGCATAGGAATGGAACGAGATGACGTCGGAGTTGTCGAGCTGGAAGGCGGCCATCTCGCTGCGGTGTGCCCGGTCCCAACTGCCCTGCCACACCCCGCTGGTCAACGGCTGGTCGGCATTGACCGACCGCGCCCATCCGAAGACCTCGGGTAGCAGGCCGCCGACCGCGTCGATCTTGTCCTTGCGTTCCACCTTGCGGTATTGCTTGGCCGGGTTGTCCGGCTCGTTCCACAGGTCCCAGCCCAGCACGCGGTTGTCGTTGCGGAACTGGCTCATCACCCCGACGACGTAGTCACGCAGCACGGGCCGGTAACGCGGGTCGTCGATGCGTTGCGCCCCGGGGCTCTGCACCCAGCCCGAGTTGTGCACTCCCGGTGTCGGTGCGCGTTGGGCACCGACCTGTGGCCGCGGATCCCAGCATGAATCGAAGAACACGAACAGCGGCTTGATGCCGTGGCGGGCCGAGATCCCGACGAATTGCCCCAGCCGGCTTTGGAATCCGGCCCGGTCCTGCGCCCACAGCAGGTCGTGCAGGAATACGCGTACGGTGTTGAAGCCCAGCAGCCGGCAGGCGCCCAACTCGCTGTCGATGCGCCGTGCGTCGTAGGTGCCCGGTCCGAACATCTCGAGCTGGTTGATCGCGTTCGAGGTGATGAAGTTGGTGCCGACGAGCCAGCCCTGCGCCTGGTACCACGCGTTGGCACGTTCGACGGGCCATTGCCCGGGCGCCGCGGTGGCGCGCGGGAGGACGGAAAGCGCGGACAGTGCGGGAGTGAGGGCCGCTGACGCTGCCAGTACCAGCGGGATCTTGAGGGCCGTTCGACGGTGCACTTAGTGAACATAGTGGCGGCCGGCGCAGCCCTCAGCCTCACGTATCACATTGCAACCATTGAGGTTTCATATCGTTATCAACGCGCTGGAGCTATCCCTAGAGCCGGCCCACCGTGAAATCGGCGGCCTGGCCCGGCATCCCGTTGAACACATAGGCGGTGTGCGCGAAGGTGGGCACGCCGGCGGGTGTCCCGTCGCAGATGGAGTCACCCGCTTCACACAGCTCGATGGTCTTGTCCTTGTACCGCGGGCCGATCACCATGGGCGGTGCGCCGATGCCACGCATGAACTCGTCCGACGGCGTCCCGAGCAGCACCACCGAGGCCACGTGGTCGGACACCTCGAGCGGCATCGGGTCGGGGATGTACTGCTTGTACTCCGTCGGGATGCCGTCCGGCACGGCAGCCGAGGTGACGAATCCGGCCACCACGGCACCCTGCGAATAACCGCCCAACACCACCCTGGTGTCGGGGCAGTTCTTGGCGGTGGCCTCGATGTGGTCGGCGGCATCGCGGATACCGTCGACGACGGTCCTGGCGAACTCGATACGGTCACCGAAGTTGCCGCTGGCCGGGTAGTTCACCGGATACACCTCGACGGACCGCTCGCCGGTACGCGCACGCAGCGCGTCGACGAAGCTCTGGCCGGGACCACCCACCCCTGGTGGCTCGTAGGTGCCGCGGGCGAACACCACCTCAACATCAGGGCACGGCTGCGCCGATGCGCGGGGCAACGGTGCGACCACCACGGCGGAGGCGGCGATGAGCGCCGCGCCCATGATCAGTTTGAGGATGTTCATATCGACTCCCGGCCTGCTGGGCCCACCGGCCCGTGACGAACGTTGCCGTTCCCCATGCCTGCAATTCCCAAACCCGGCCGTCTATGCCAGCGGCACGTCCAGGTGCGGCCGCGGATCACCGGCGCCCGGGCCGTCGAAGTGCCACCACTCCCCCGGGTACACCGCCAGGCCACCGGCACTCATGGCCTCGCGCAGCCGGGCCCGGTTCTTCTGCGCCGCCGGGCTGACCCCCTCGGCGGCGTAGGCGTGGCTGCGCGGGGTGAAGTCGTCGAAGCCGGTGCCCATGTCGACGAGCGATCCCGCGTCGGCGATCGTGACGTCGACCGAGCGGCCGGCCTCATGACTGCGGGCGTAGTCGCCCGGTCGGGCCACCCAATTCGGATTCGGCACCGCCTCGAACATCCGTACCTGCACCTCATGTGGCCGGTAGCAGTCCCAGAACACCAGGGTTTCGGGCCGCAACGCGGCTGCGGCCGCGGCCAGGCCCGCGGCCATCGACTCGTGCACAAGGCACGGCGCCCCGACCGGGTACAACTGCCGGCCGACGAAGTTGTCGCTGGTCGCGTAGCGCAGGTCGACGATCGCGTCCGGAACGACCGACCGTACGTCGACAAGACCGGCCGCGGCCGCCGGTCGGGCACCGGCTGCGGGCGCGGGGGCGACAACCACGCCCGACACCAGCATCAGCGCGAGCAGAGCGGGACGCATCGACATATTGCACCACAACGGATTTGATTGCCGGTTCAAGCAAAGTTTCGTCGTTAACGACAATTTCACCGGAGTCGGTTGCGCGCAGGATACGCTTTTCCCGTTCCCTCGCAGGAAAACCGGAGATGAGCCGCGACGAAACGCAGACATCGATCGACGCACTGCTCGACCGAGCGGTACGTGCGTGCAATCGCGGCGACCGCGCTGCAGCAAATTCTCTGGCGGAACAGGTTCTGGCTGTCGACCATCGCAACGCCGACGCCGAAGACCTGCTCACGGCGGCTGCCGACCAAGGTGAGATCCGCCGCCTGACCCTGATGTTCATCGACCTTGTCGACTCGACGCTGTTGTCCACCCGGATCGAGCCCGAGACCTACCACACGGTGGTCGGCCGTTACCGGGCCGAGGTGAAGCGACTCGTCAATCACTATGAGGGACATATCAGTTCGACGAAAGGCGACGGTCTACTGGCCGTGTTCGGTCACCCCAGAGCGCACGAGGACGACACTCGCCGGGCAGTGGCGACGGGGCTGGAGATCACGCACGCCGTGGCCCGGCTGAGTGAGCAGGCCAAGCGTCGATTCGGCGTGGGGATCGATGTCCGGGTCGGCGTCCACCGGGGCATCGTCTACCTCGACACCGACCAGGACGACGTCTACGGTTTTGCCGCCAACTTCGCCGCCCGGATCTCCTCGCTGGCAACTCCGGGAACCGTTGCTGTGTCCGACGTGGTCGCGGTGTTGGTCAACGATACGTTCGAGCTCGCGGCGCGCCCGCCGGCGGCCGTCAAAGGTGTCGACGGATTGGTGGATCACCACCTCGTGCTCGCCGAGCATCCGCAAGCGGTCCTGGCGAAACCGGCACGCCTGGTCGGGCGACAACGCGAGCTGGCCTGGTTGCAACACACCTGGCCGCAGGTGCTGAAGGGAGTTTCCGAATGTCCCGGCGTCGCCTTCCTCGGTGAAGCCGGGATCGGAAAGACGCGGCTGGCGCACGCCGCGGCGGCGCTCGCCGAGGACAGCGGCGGCACGGTCGTGAAGATCCGCGGCTCACCCCTGCACACCGATGCGGGGCTCTACCCCGTCCGGCGTCTGTTGGAAGCGCGCTGCGGCATCACCCGACTCACCGCCGCCGCCGATCGGCTCCGCCTGCTGGAAGCCGAACTGCGCTCGCGCACAATGGACCCCGAAACGTACGTCCCGCTGCTCGCGCCGGTCCTCGGCGTCGGACCCGAACACGGATACCAGCCGGCCGCGGCCGAGGGCCGCAGCCTGTATGAGGCGATCGGCAGCGCGACGCATCGCTACCTGCTGGGGTGTCTCGACGGCAACCCCGGCCTGATCATCGCCGAGGATCTCCAGTGGTTCGACGCGTCGACCGTCTCCCTGATCGAATCGCTGTTCTCCGCCGCTGACGGCCGCCTGCTGATGGTGTTGACCACGCGCGAGCAGAAGGCACTGCATGCCGATTGGCCGATGGAGGTTTTCGAGCTCAAACCGCTGTCGGTCGAGGAGTCCGACGCGCTCATCGAGGCCATCGATCCCGAGCTGACATTGGCGCAACGCAGCGCCGTGCGCCGGCGCAGCGAGGGAATTCCGTTCTACATCGAACACATTCTGGCGGCGGTGGGGGCTTCGGGACCCGAACCCGTCCCCGAGGCGCTGTACGAGCCGTTGTTCGCACGCCTGCACACCCGCTCCAACGCCGTGCCCGTGGTGGAGGCCGCCGCTGTGATCGGCCGCAGCGGTGATCTGGCCCTGCTGCGGGCGGTGGTGGGAGACGACCACGACACCGAGCTCGTGGTCGCCGAATTGGTGGATGCCCAGGTGTTCGAGACCGACGGTGTTGATCGGTGGCGGTTCCGGCACGAACTGCTCCGGGAGGTGGCCGCCGAACTCGCCCCGCCCAGCGTGCAACGCGCCCTGCACGAGCGCGTGGCCGAAGAGCTGGTCCGGGCTGCCTCGAGCGTGCAGCCGGACTGGCACCTGGTGGCGCGACATTACGAGTGCGCGCACAATTTCGGCGAAGCCGTCACGGCCTACCGCAAGGCCTCGGTGGCCGCCCGTCGCCGCGGCGCGGCCGAAGAGGCCTGCACGTACCTGACGAACGCACTCAGCCAGCTCGCGCGCTGCACACCGGGGCCGGCACGGGAAAAGTTGGAGATCGCCATCCGGCTGGAACGCGGCTTTCTGATCGGCGCCGCGCACGGCAGCATGAGCGGTGACTGCCCCGCCGACTACCAGCGCTGCCTGGACCTGGCCACCACGGGGTCGTATCAGGACGAATTGTTCTGGGCGCTCAACGCTCTCGTGAGCTACTGCATCCCGCGGGCCGAACTCCAGCGCAGCCGGGAACTGCTCGATTCGTTGTCGGGACTGATCACCAAGGACCGGCCATGGCTTCATTCGGCGATCGCGTCGTCCATGGGTTCGGTGGCGTGGCTGCAGGGCGACTTCGCGGTGGCACGCAGCCACCTCCTGAGCGCACTCGACGACAGTTCGGCCGCCGACCCGCGGGCCCTGGACACCACCTGGTGGGGCAACACCGATCCCATCTCGGGCGCGCACACCTACCTGGCACTGAGCGATCTGATGCGCGCCGACCTCGCCGGCGCCGAGGATCACCTCGCCGAATCCGTGCGGCGGTGTGACCTTTTGGATTTCCCGGTCAACGCCTTCAACCGGGCCCACACGTATTTCAAACAGATCTGGGTGTCTCTGGAGAGCGGACAGATCGAGGCCGCGGCCACGTTGTCGGCCGGCATGCGCCGCTGCACCGAGGAGTCCGGCCTGGACCTGTGGCGGGTGGTCAGCGCCACCGTGTACGCCACGGTGAAAGCGATGGCCGCGCTGCGTTCGGGCGCCGACCCGGCGACCCTGATGGCGGCCGCGGACAACATCGCCAGGCGGGTCGACGGATCGCGCGTCATGCACCTCAACGTCTATCTGAACTTTCACGACGCGATCATCGGCCGATTGCTGATCGCGGCAGGTCAGCCGGATCTGGCCCGGGAACGGTTGGAGAAATCACTACTCATCGCAGGGGGAACGGGGATGCACTTTCACGACGCCGAATTGATGCGCATACGCGCCCACACCTTCACCGAGGAACCAGCGCGGCGCGCAGCGCTGGCCGACGCGTTGGCGTGTGCCCGCGAACAGCAGGCATTGCTGTTCGAACTGCGCTGTCACCTGGATTCGTTCGAGCTGTTGACAGACGGTGACTCCGACGGGCTGGCCTCGGCGCTGCACCGCCTCCCCGAGGACGTCCGGTTACCGGAACGCCAACTGGCAGAACGGATCCTGTCATGACGACGGTGGCGGTGCTCGGTGGTGGTATCGGCGGCCTGACCGCGGCCCACGAGCTGGCCGACCGCGGATTCGACGTGACCGTCTACGAGCGGCATACCGGGGCGTTCGGCGGCAAGGCCCGGTCGATGGCGTTCCCCGGGTCGGCCGCCGGAGGGCGCAAGGACCTGCCGGGCGAACACGGATTCCGGTTCTTCCCAGGGTTTTATCGACATGTCCCGGACACGATGGTGCGAATTCCCCACAACGGCCAGACCGTTGCCGACCATCTCGTCACGGCCACGCAGATGATGCTGGCGCAGCACAAGGGTGCCAACGAGATCATCGTGGCCACCCAGGTCGCGTCGGCACTCGACGATCTGTCGGCCACCATGAAGGCCATCTGGCAGCTGGGCGTGGGGCTGGGTATCCCACCGCAGGAGATGACCGTGTTTGTGGAACGGCTGCTCACCCTGCTGGCCTCGTGCGACGAGCGTCGCTTCGGCCAGTGGGAGCAGACGAGTTGGTGGGACTTCATCGGCGCGGCCAACCGCTCGCCGCAGTTCCAGAAGTTCCTGGCCAACGGGATGACCCGCACGCTGGTGGCGGCGAAGGCCACCGAGATCTCGGCGCGCACCGGCGGTTTGATCCTGTGCCAGTTGATGTTCGACCTGGTACGCCCGAACGGGAAGATGGACCGGGTGTTGGACGGGCCGACCAGTGACGTCTGGATCGATCCGTGGCTCGCCCACCTCGCCGGCCTCGGGGTGAACCTGTGTGGCGGCTACGAGGTCACCGGGATCGATTGTGACGGAACACAGATCACCGGCGTGACCATGTCCGTCGACGGCCACACCGAGCAGATCGTGGCCGATCACTACGTGGCGGCGATGCCCAAGGAACGCCTTGAACTGCTGCTGACGCCGCAGTTGTGTGCCGCCGAGCCACGGCTCACCGGGCTGCCGCGGCTGACGACCGACTGGATGAACGGCGCGATGTTCTACCTGGACGTCGACAAGCCCCTGGTTCACGGCCACGCCATCTTCATCGACTCCAAATGGTCGTTGACCGCGATCTCCCAAGGGCAGTTCTGGCGCAACTTCAACTGGGCGAATCGCGGCGACGGCCGGGTGGAAGGCATTCTCTCCGTGGATATCTCGGCCTGGGATGTGCCCGGTAGCACGGGGGACATCGCCAAGATGTGCAGTCGGGACGAGATTCGTGCCGAGGTGTGGAAGCAGATCACCGACCACATCGACGACGGCTCCCTGGCCAAGGCCAACGTGGTCGACTTCTTTCTCGATCCGGCAATCACATTCGGCAGTGGACAGAAAAAGGTCGAGGCGAAGAACGACGAGCCCTTGCTGATCAACACCAAGGGCTCATGGGCGGACCGCCCGGACGCCGTGACGGCCCTCCCCAACTTCGTCCTGGCCGCCGATTTCGTCCGCACCTACACCGACTTGGCGACGATGGAGGCCGCCAACGAGGCCGCGCGGCGCGCGGTCAATGGGATACTCGACGCCACCGGGTCGCCCGCGGCCAGATGCCCGGTGTGGCCGCTGCACGAGCCGCGGGCGTTGGAGCCGTTCCGCCGATGGGACAAGCTGCGCTGGCAACTGGGCCGGGGGCCCGTCCCACCGCCGATCAAGATCGACTACGCCGGGATACCGGAGACTACCGGCGCCCTCGCACGCGGCCTGCTCGCGCTACTGGGTGGCTCCGGCTGAGACTTCCCACGCCGGACTGTGCCGACATGTGCGGCTGCTCGGTAATGCCGGCAAGGGCGCGCAGGTTCCCTGCGACGTCTTGGTTCTCACCTGTGGTGATACTTCGCAGCACGACCGCGATCGGCGGCCACTTCGCCGGTGGCTCCAGATAGAAGGCGCCCAGGCCGGCCGCCCAGGCGAGCTGGTGGACCCGTTTCTCGTGCGCTGCCTCCGGATAGACGGCCAGACTGGTCGCGAAGTTCCAGGCTCCCTCCCGGAACTTGGTCAGAGTGTCCTTGATGAACAGGTCCTCCTTGGGGATCGCCCAGCGCAGCCACCGCACCCGCGGCGACCGGCGTTGGACGATGTCGAGCATGTCCGGCGTCTGAAGGGACACCAAGTCATTGACGCGTTCGAAATCGGCATGGATCTCGGGCAGCCGGTTCGCCGCGAGGTCGACGACCGCGATTCCCAGGTCGAAGCAGATGTGGGCGTTCAGGCTGGCGACCATGTGCTGCAGCATCGAGGCCTTGCGGTTGTGTTGGTTTAGGAACGCGATCTCCCACGGCAGGGTCAGCGCCTCCGGATCGTGCGAGCCCGGATGGAAAAAGGCGTTCAGCGCATCGAAGTACCGTCTCGCGAACACGCAGTCGAGTTGCTCGATCCACTGCGCATCGGTGAACTCGCCGGCGCGAGTGGCGCGCTGGATGGCGATCGTGCCGCGTTTGTACAAGGCGGCGAAGTAGCCGATCGTGCTGTTCGCCCGGATCGACCAGTCGATGACGAGGTCCAGATTGTGCACCACGCCGTCGAAGGTCGTGGCATCTTCTAGAGGCTGCAGAACATCGGTTTGCGTCGTCATCGTCATCCCACCTCCGTTGTCCGACGGAGTACAGGATCACCCTGTTCGGCGACCGTGTCGTGAGTAGCCGACTACCCTAGATTCACAGGGGAAATGACGCTCTCCCCTTCTGAGATATCGCTTACCAATGTACGATAATCACACTCTTGAGTCGGCGTCGCAGCCCTGACGACCACTTACTTACGCGCAGAAGCAACCGAGGGATTGGAGCGACCCTATGGCGTCAGCCGTACCGGAGACCGTCGCGACCCGCTATGCCGGCAGACGAGTCGAACGGGTGGAGGACACTCGCCTGCTCACCGGACGCGGAACCTACGTCGACGACATCTCACGACCCGGCATGCTGCACGCCTGCTTCGTGCGCAGCCCGTACGCGCACGCCAGGTTCACCACCGTCGACGCCACCGCGGCCCTGGCCCTGCCCGGGGTGCACGCCGTGCTCACCGCGGCCGATCTCAACCCCGAGGTCAAGGAGGCCTGGCACGCGGTCGCCGGCAAGGACGTCCCCGACACCCCACGGCCACCCCTGGCCGAGGGTGAGGTCAAGTTCGTCGGCGATCCGGTGGCTCTCGTCATCGCCGAGAGCCGGTATGTCGCCGAGGACGCGGTAGACCTCGTCGACGTCGACTACGAACCGCTGGCGGCGGTCGCCGACTTCCGCCAGGCGCTGACCTCCGAGGTCTCCGTGCACGAGGCCTTCCCGGACAACAATGCCGGCGGCATGGCCGGCATGCCGCCGGACGAAGAGGTCTTCGGTTCCGCCGCCCATGTGGTGAAAGAACACATCTATCAGCAAATGCATGTGCCGGTGCCGATCGAGTGCCGCGGCATGGTGGCGGAGTGGTCGGCCACTGGCACTTCGGCGGGCGAGCTGACCATCTGGGCCTCCACCCAGACCCCGCATGAGCTGCGTGCCTTCGCGGCCCGCCTGCTCGGCATCCCGGCCCAGCACGTTCGGGTCATCATGCGCGACACCGGCGGCGGATTCGGCCAGAAGGTCGTCCCGATGCGAGAGGACATGTGCATCATGCTGGCCGCCCGGCGGGTTGCTTCTGCGACGTCGAACGCGCGATCAGGCACAGCTCTCAAGTGGATCGAGGACCGCCGCGAGAACCTGATGTCGGCCGGCCAGTCCCGCCACGTCGACGGCGACGTCCGCATGGCCTTCGACTCCGACGGCACCATCCTGGCCGCCGACATCGACTTCATCCAGGATGTCGGCTCCTACCCGACCCCGTATCCGGTGCTGACCACCGCGGCCATCGGCATGTTCTTCCCTGGGCCGTACCGGGTGCCCAAGGCCAGCTTCAACTACAAGACGGTGTTCTCCAACACCGCGGGCCTGCACGCCTACCGCGGGCCCTGGCAGTACGAAACCCTCACCCGCGAAATCCTTCTCGACATCGCCGCCCGCAAGATGGACATGGATCCGGTGGAGCTGCGGCGCAAGAATCTGCTCCGCGGCGACGAGATGCCGTACTTCAACCCCAACGGCATGCCGTACGACCACGTCGCCCCGATCGAGACCTTCGAGCAGGCCGTCAAGATCCTCGACCACGAGGGATTCCGTAAAGAGCAAGCCGAGGCGCTGGCCCAAGGCCGCTACCTCGGGCTGGGCTTCTCGGCCTACATCGAGCCCACCGGCGCGGCCACCGGCCACCTGGCCAGCGAGGGTTGCACGATCCGGATGGAGCCGACCGGCAAGATCAACGTCTACGTCAACGGCGGGTCCACCGGAAACAGCTTGGAAACCACCGTGATTCAGCTGACTGCCGACGCACTGGGCGCCGATATCGACGATGTCGCCACGATCCAGGGCGATACCGCGGTGACGCCGTACGGCGCGGGTACCCAGGGCAGCCGCAGTGCGCCGATGACCGCGGGTGCGGTCAACGAGGCCGGCACCATCCTGCGCAACCAGCTGGTCGCGATGGCCGCGGCCCGGCTGGAGGTCGAGGAATCCGAGATCGAACTGGCCGGCTCGAAAGCCATAGCGCGCAACGATCCCGAGAAGAGCGTGAGCTTCGCCGATCTGGCCTACCGCGCACACTACGAACCCCAAATGCTGCCGCCGGGCATGTCCGCAAATCTCGAAGCGACCGCTCGCTACACCGCACCACCCACCGCTCCGATCCACTGGGCCAACGCGACCCACGCCTGCACGTGCGAGGTGGATGTCGTCACCGGCCACGTCACCCTCACCCGCTACATCGTCAGCGAGGATGTGGGCCCGATGATCAACCCCAACGTGGTCGAGGGCCAGATCGCCGGCGGTACCGTGCAGGGTATCGGCGGCGCACTGTTGGAGAAGCTGTCGTACGACGACGCCGGAAACCCGCTCTCCTCAACGTTTGTCGACTATCTGCTGCCCACTGCCACCGAGGTGCCGGTGATCGAGTACGGCCACGTCGAGATTCCCGGTCCCGGCGTCGGCGGCTACAAGGGCGCAGGCGAGGGCGGTGCCATCGGATCCACGCCCGCGGTGATCAACGCCGTCAACGACGCGCTTGCCCCGCTCGGGGTCACCTTGACCACACTGCCCGCCACGCCTGCGGCGATCGTCGAAGCCATCGAGCAGGCACAGGCAGCACGCTCGCAGAAACCATAAGGAAGGGACCACAAGTCGTGGAACTCAACAACGAATTCCGGGTCGCGGTACCGGCAGCGAAAACCTGGGAGGTGCTCACCGATGTCGAGCGCGTGGCACCGTGCCTTCCCGGCGCCACCCTGCTGAGCGTCGACGGTGACGATTTCACCGGTGCGGTCAAGGTGAAGGTCGGTCCGATCACGGTGGCCTACCAGGGCGAGGCCACCTTCCAGGAAAAGGACGCGGCCGCACAGCGCGTGGTGCTCAAGGCCAACGGCAAGGAGACCCGCGGCAACGGCACCGCCTCGGCCATCGTCACCGCCCAGCTCAAAGAGGAAGGCGCCGACTCCACGCTCGTTGTCGTCACCACCGATCTGGCCATTTCCGGCAAGGCCGCCCAGTTCGGCCGCGGCGTGCTGGCCGATGTCGCCGGAAGCCTGATCGACCAGTTCGCCCGCAGCCTGGAAGCCGAGCTGACCGGTGGCAGGTCCCAGGCACCCGCAGCCGAGACCGGCTCTGGTGAAACCCCGCAAGCACCGCAGGAGGCCGCGCCGATCAACGCGCTGGCCCTCGCGAAGGTGATGGCGGTGCCGATGGCCAAGCGTTTCGCCCCGGCCATCGGCGCGGTCGCCGCGGCCGGCGTGCTCGGATTCGTGTTGGGCCGCACGGGCCGCAAGAACCGTAAGCACAGTCCGCTGTCGGCCGACGATCTGCACGCCGCGCTGCTGCGGTTGGTGTCATGAAGCCGGCCCCGTTTGACTACCACCGGCCCGCGGATGTGGCCGAGGCGGTGGCCATGCTCGGCGAGTACGGCGAGGACGCCAAGGTCCTGGCCGGCGGCCAGAGCCTGGTGCCGATGCTGGCCATGCGCCTGACCCACTTCGACAACCTGATCGACATCTCCCGAATCCCCGAGCTCAACGACATCACGTTGCAGGGCAACGAGGTTCGGATCGGTGCCGCGACCCCGCACGCCATGGTCGGGCTCGACGACGAGGTCGCCGAGTCGGTTCCGCTGCTGACGCTGGCCACGCCGCACATCGGGCACTTCCAGATCCGCAGTCGCGGCACCCTGGGCGGCGCGATCGCGCACGCCGATCCGGCCGCCGAATACGCGGCCGTCGCCCTGGCGCTCGACGCCACGATCGAGGCCACCTCCGCACGCGGCACCCGCGAGATCCCCGCGACGGAGTTCTTCACCGGCCTGTGGGAGACCTCACTGGCCTCCGACGAGATCCTCACCGCAGTGCGCTTCCCGGTCGCAGCGGGCCGCAGTGGGTTCGGTATCGCCGAATTTGCACGGCGTCACGGCGATTTCGCGATCGCCGGCGCGGTGGTCGGTATCGAACTCGACGAGGATGACCGGATCACCCGCTGCGGCATCGGTCTGCTGGCCCTCGGCTCCACGCCGCTGCGGGCCACCGGCGCCGAAACTTCACTGCTCGGCACCCCGATCGGCGGCATCGCCGCCGACGAGATCGGTGCACTGGCCATGTCCGGCCTCACCGACATTCCCTCCGATCTGCAGGGCTCGGCGTCCTACCGGGCTCGGGTCGGTGCCGCCATGGTGTCCAGAGCCTGGACCCAGGCCGTCACGCACGTCACCGAGGAGGCGCTCCATGCATGAACTGCCCGTTGCACTTTCGGTCAACGGACGTGACTACCGCGATCAGGTCGAACCGCGCGTCACGCTCGCCGACTTCCTCCGGGAGAACTGCGGTCTGACCGGTACCCACCTCGGCTGCGAGCACGGCGCCTGCGGGGCCTGCACGGTCCTGCTGGACGGCCAGGCGGTCCGGTCCTGCCTAGTGTTCGCCGTCCAGGTGGACGGCCAGGAGGTGACCACGGTCGAGGGCATCGCCGGCCCGGACGGGGAACTGTCGCCGGTGCAGGCCGCCCTCAAGGAATGTCACGGCCTGCAATGCGGCTTCTGCACACCGGGATTCGTCACCTCGATCACCGCGATGCTGAACGACAACCCGAGCCCCACCGATGAGGAGATCCGCGAGGGGCTGTCAGGCAACTTCTGCCGCTGCACCGGCTACCAGGGCATCGTCAACGCGGTGCACCGGGCCTGCGAGGCCTAGAACCGACAACGCTGAAGGTTGCGGTCATGTGGTGACCGCAACCTTCAGCGTAGGTCTTGGTATTAGTCGGCGACGACGCCCCGCAGCCCGTCCGCCCCGAACAACGGCTCGAGCATCCCGGAGATGTCGGGCCCACGGCGCAGCCCGTGTCCGCCGTCGACGTTGATCGTCTGCCCGGTGATCCAGCCGGAGGCATCGCTGAGCAGGAACACCGCCAGGTTGGCGATGTCGGAGACCTCGCCGAACCGCGGCAGCGGCGTGCAGGCCTTGTAGTCGTCGGTGACGGCGGGGACATCCATGATCGGGCCGACCATCTCGGTACGGGTCAGACCGGGCCGGATGCTGTTGACCCGCACCCAAGACGGTCCGAGCTCGTCGGCCGCCAGCATCAACAGGTGATCGAGGGCCGCCTTGCTCACGCCGTAGGCGCCGAACCACCGGTGGATGTTGCTCGAGGCGATCGACGAGATGCCGACGAACGATCCGCCGCCACCGCGCACCATCTCCCGGCCCGTGTGCTTGAGCAGATACATCGTGCCGTTGACGTTGAGATCGACGGTCTGGCGCCATAATTCGGAGTCGATCTGGGTGATCGGGCCGATGGTCTGGGAACCGCCGGCACTGTGCACCACGCCGTGCAGCCGACCGTGCCACGCGGTGGCGGCATCGACGGCGCGACGCACCTCGTCCTCGTTGGTGACGTCGGCGGGCTCATAGCGCACCGAGCCGGGCCCGAGGGATTCGAGTTCTTCGGCGGCGGCGCTGAGCTTGTCGGCGTTGCGGCCGACCAGGAGCGCGTTACCGCCGGAGGCGACGATCGCGGCCGCGGCACCTTTGCCGATGCCGCTACCGCCGCCGGTCACCAAATACGTACGATCCGCCAACGACAGCTGCACTGCTGCACTCCTAAAGAACTAGAACAGGTTCTCGTCAGGTCAAGGTGTATCACGCCGGGCCGGCTTGGGTGCGCCCAATGTGCGCCAATCCGGAACATCCGGCGGCATGCCGACCGGCCAGCGGTTCTCGTTGGCCGATGCCCAGTGCGCGTGCCCGAGTTCGTGGATGTGGAACGCGTGCCGCAGCGCCTCGGTGAAGCCCATCGCATCGCTTGCCGCGTTGACCGAATCCTTCACCAGCAGGGCCGCCATCGTCGGCCGCTCGGCGATGCGGCGGGCGAATTCCAGTGTCTTGTCTTCGAGTTCGTCGCGGGCGAACACCTTGGACACCATGCCCAGCCGGTACGCCTCGTCGGCATCGATCGAATCACCGGTCAGCAACAACTCTTTGGCTTTACGGGCACCGAATTCCCATGGGTGGGCGTAATATTCGACACCGGGCATCCCCATCCGTACGCCGACGACATCGCTGAACTTCGCGTCGTCGGCCGCCACGATCAGGTCGCACGCCCAGATCAGCATGAGCGCCGCGGAGATGGCGTTGCCCTGCACCTGGGCGATGGTGATCTTGCGCAGATCGCGCCACCGCCGGGTGTTCTCGAAATAGAAGTGCCACTCCTGCAAGTACGTTCGTTCGGCCACGCCGGCGGCGGTGGCTCCGTAGCCACGGAACGTGGGGTGCTGGCCGGGACCTGGTTCACGCTCGGCCAGTGCCTCTTCTGAGCCCAGGTCATGCCCGGCGGAGAAGTTCTTGCCGCGGGCGGCCAGGATCACCACCCGCACCGCGTCATCGGCCTCGGCCCGGCCGAAGGCCTCGTCGAGTTGGACCAGCAAAGTGCGGGATTGGGCGTTCTGGGCGCCGGGACGATTCAGCCAGATCCGGGCGATGCGTCCGTCATCGAGTGTCTCGTATTCGACCTGGCGGGCTGCGTCGTCGGAACTGGCCATGGGATACCTCGCAGGTGGGATGGTTGCTTAACAAACTGCACCTTACGTGTATCACGACGATCCACTCACACCGGCGTCACAGCTACTCGACAGTCGACTCACAGCAGGTCGTCATCCGTACCGCGCACACACCGCCGGCACAGCGCTTTTCCCTTGTGACGAGTAGGATATTGAAAAGCCAACGACGGTGGCCCCAGCCCCGTCAACCAGTCGTTCAGCAAACTCGTCAGGCACCGAAGGGATATCGCGACAATGGCCATCTCCCCGCTTCGCATCCGCCGTTTCACCGTCGCGGCCGGTGTCGCGGCAGCCCTTGTGGCGGCTCCCGGGCTCACCGTCCTCTCCACCGGTTCCCAAGCCCTGGCCGACTGCCCCAACGGCGAGAGCGAAGACACCTACACCACGGTGTGTGTCCCGGACCTGGTGCCGAACTCACCTTTTTCCTCCATTCCCGGCAACCCGAACTTGCCTGCGGTGAACGCGCCGAGCGGCGGCGGCGACATCCCGTGCACCGGCGCCAACACCGGGGAGTGCATCGGCCTCGGTGAAGAGCAACAGGCTCAAGGACAACAACCGGTCCCGCAATCGACGGTCGGCAGCAGTCCGACCGTGCACGGTTCCATCGGCTGAGCTCGGGCGGTCACAGCCCTACTTCAGACGCCGCACAGTAAACGTCCAGCAGCTCTAAACTGCTGGGCGTGAAATCACCTCTTGCCGCCGCACTGGCACTGGCCGCCGTCGGATTCGCCCTATCGTTGTCGTCCGGCGCGCCGACGGCACACGCGGCGTGTACGTCCGGTGAGGAAGAGGACTCTTTCACCACCGTCTGTACCCCGTTCCTGGTGCCGAATTCACCGTCTCCGTTCAGCGGCATCCCCGGTAATCCCGACCTGCCTGCGGTGAACCTGCCCGGCGGCGGAGGCGCCATCCCCTGCACCGGTCACAACGCCGGGGAGTGCATCGGCCTGGCCGAGGAGGACGCCGCCGAGGGGCCGCGGGCCATCCCGCGCTCGACCATCAGCGCCAGCCCCTAGACGCGTGTCGACGCTTTGCCAGGCACCTCCTAGAACTGATGCAGATTCTTCCCAGCTTCCATAGAATCCTCGGCGACGAAACAATCGAATACCTAGAGAAAGCGTGACGATGGCGACCCTCCCCATCTCGATACGACGGCTCATCCTCGGCTGCGGATTCGGCCTCGCCGTGGCCGCCGCCCCGGCCGTCGCCGTGCTGACCGTGCCTGACTCCTCCGGCCCGGCGCTGGCGTGCCCGTCAGGCGAAGAAGAAGACCTCTACAGCGGGCAGTGCGTCCCGCACACCGTGCCGAATTCGCCCAGCGGGTTCGGCGGCATCCCGGGCAACCCCAACCTGCCCGCCGTCCACGCACCCGGCGGCGGTGGGGCCATCCCGTGCACCGGCGCCAACACCGGTGAATGCATCGGCCTGGCCGAGGAGGCGCAATCGCAGGGCCCGGCGGCGACCCCCGAGTCGACGATCGGCAGCAGCCCGACCGTGCACGGTTCCATCGGCTGACAACAGGATGCGGCCGGGTTTGTCCCGGTCGCATAGAGTTGTGCCATGCCTGCGAAAACTGATCCCGCCGCCGACATCGACGACGTCGAGCCGCTCGCCGACAGCACCGCCAGCCAGGCCCGGCGTGTGGTGGCCACCTACGCCACCGACGCCGACGAATGCCGGATGTTCCTGTCGATGCTCGGCATCGGCCCCTCGAAAAACGAGGCGTAGATGAGTCCGGAGCGCGGCCAACCGGCCGCCTCCGGTAACTCCGACTTCGTCGTGGTGGCCAATCGGCTGCCCATCGACATGGAGCGGTTGCCGGATGGCAGCACAACCTTCAAACGCAGCCCGGGCGGTCTGGTCACCGCCCTGGAACCACTGCTGCGGAAACGTCGCGGCGCCTGGATCGGCTGGGCCGGAATTCCCGACAGCGGCGAAGAGCCCATCGTCGAGGAGGACGTCCAGCTCTTCCCCGTGCAGCTGTCCGCGCAGGACGTCGCCGACTATTACGAGGGCTTTTCCAACGCGACGCTGTGGCCGCTGTACCACGACCTCATCGTCAAACCCGAGTACCACCGCGAATGGTGGGACAGCTACGTCGACGTGAACCGGCGTTTCGCCGAAGCCACGGCTCGGGCCGCCGCGCCGAATGCCACCGTCTGGATTCAGGACTACCAGCTGCAGCTCGTCCCCAAGATGCTGCGCATGCTCCGACCGGATCTCACCATCGGGTTCTTCCTGCACATTCCTTTCCCGCCGGTCGAACTGTTCATGCAGATGCCGTGGCGTACCGAGATCGTCGAGGGCCTTCTCGGGGCGGACCTGGTCGGGTTCCACCTACCCGGCGGCGCCCAGAACTTCCTGGTCCTGGCTCGCCGACTGGTCGGGGCCAACACCTCACGCGCCTCGATCGGCGTGCGGTCCCGGTTCGGTGAGATCTCCTACGGGTTCCGCACCGTCAAGGTCGGTGCCTTCCCCATCTCGATCGACTCCGCCGACCTGGACGCCAAGGCCCGCAACCGGACCATCCGGCAGCGGGCCCGGCAGATCCGCGCCGAGCTCGGTAACCCGCGCAAGATCTTGTTGGGTGTCGACCGGCTCGACTACACCAAAGGCATCGACGTGCGGCTGCGCGCGTTCTCCGAACTCCTCGAAGAGCAGCGGGTCAAACGCGACGACACCGTCCTGGTGCAGCTGGCCACCCCGAGCCGCGAGCGCGTCGAGAGCTACAAGATGATGCGCGAGGACATCGAACGCCAGGTCGGTCACATCAACGGGGAGTACGGCGAGGTGGGCCATCCGGTGGTGCACTATCTGCACCGGCCGGTGCCGCGGGAGGAGCTCGTCGCGTTCTTCGTCGCCGCCGACGTCATGCTCGTCACCCCGCTGCGCGATGGGATGAACCTGGTGGCCAAGGAGTACGTGGCCTGTCGCAGCGACCTCGGCGGTGCGCTGGTGCTGTCGGAGTTCACCGGCGCGGCGGCCGAACTACGCCAGGCCTACCTGACCAACCCGCATCACCTCGAGGGTGTCAAAGATGCGATCGAGGCGGCACTGAACCAGAGCCCGGAGGAGGGCAGGCGGCGGATGCGTGCCCTACGCCGGCAGGTGCTGGCGCATGATGTGGATCGGTGGGCCCGCGCGTTTCTCGACGCGCTGGGAAGCGCAAATTCAGCGTGAGCGCTGGCAAGCGCAGATTCAACCTGAGCGCTGGCAAGCGCAAATTCAACCTGCGCGCTGGCAAGCGCTAGATCGGGTTGATCGCGTTGATCAACCAGTTCCCGTCGACCTTGCGGTAGTCGACCCGTAGCCGGCTGCCGTCGTAGAGAGGCTGACGGGACTTGTCCGTGACGGTGCGGTTCATGTACACCAGCACCGATCCGGATTCGCGGGCCGCAGTCATCATGCCGACCCCGACGACGTTGATCTGGACCACCAGTTGACGCTTACGTGCCTCGGGGATCACCTTGGCGGTGGCGTCCTGCTCGAACTGCTGGCGAAAGTCCGGGGCCAGCAGTGGATACGTTTCCATCAGGCTGCGCTCGACGGTCTGGTAGTCGTAGCCGAAAACCTTCGGGATCTGCTCGGCGGCCAGCGCGGGCAGGGTGGTCCTGGTGACTTCCTGACCCCGCTGCATCACGCGGTTCCAGTACAGCGAGCCGCCGATTCCGCCGAGCGCGACGAAGGCCACCGACAGCACGCCGATCAGCAGGGCAACGAGTTTCGAGCGCATCTGTCAGTTTCCACCGTCGGGGTACTTGAGGTCGTATCCGGTCATGTGCCCGTTGTCGTCCTCGTGCACGATGACCCGCAGTCGGTACGGGCGGGTCGGTGAATTGAGACCGTCCACGTCGGTGACCGTGACCCGCACCGCCACCAGAACCGAGGCGTTCTTGGCGATCTCGTCGACCTGCTCCAGCGCCGCGCCGTTGATCACCGCTTCCGAGCTGGCATTGGTGTCACGGAACAACGCCTTGAGGTTGTCGGCGTTGTTGCCCTGACTCATCATGTCGCGCAGCGGGCCGCTGGTCCCGTCGATGAAGCGGTTTACACTTTCGTCAATGGTGTCCTGGGTGTAGCTGAACATGTTGACCACGGTCTGTTTGCCGGTGTCGACGAAGCGCTCGTTGCGGGCCTGAACGTCGTCGACGGCGCGTTGCTGGTCGAGCATCACGTAGGCCAGGACTCCGAGCGCGACGGTGGCCAGCCCCAGCACCGAGGCAGCCACCAGCGCCACCAGCGCGCGGTGCCCGCGCCGCCGCGGCGGCGCCTTGACCGGTGTGGTGGCTCCCGCACGGCTGCTGCGAGCGGAGCCGGGTGGCGGTTCGACCGCCACCGTCGTCGTGGTCACCTCGGCGGCCGGGGCGCCGGTCGGACCGGCCGCCCTGGACGCGCGCCTACGTACCGGCCTCTGGTTCGAGGCCGTTTCTTCGGACATCAAGCCTGCCTTGGATCCAGCATCAGGTCTACCCAGGTCTCCGCGGGTGCCAGATCTTCGGCGCCGGCTGCGTACACACCGGTGCCTCCGTCGGCGTCAGCGAAGACCCCACTGTGCTGATCGTAGGTGCCGATCCCGGGAGGGCTGGCCAGAGGTGGTGCCTCCGCAGGCAACGGCGCATCGGGAGCCGGTGCTTCCGGAGCCCCCGGAGGTGTCCGGCCGTACGGCGGCACGATCTGGTCCGGCGGCGCGAAGTACGGCCACGGCGGTGGCGGCGTTCCCGGCTTGTTCGGCGGCACCGGCAGCGGGAACGGCGCGTGCGGTGCCGGACCCGGACCCGGCTGCACACCGGGTGGCAGCTGCACGGATGGCGGCCCCGGATCCGGATCGACCTGTGGCGGGATGTTCGGGAACTTGTTGGGCGGCAAGATGTTGCGCCCGTCCTCGATGGGAGTCCCGTACGGCACCGGCGGCCCGCGCCACGGGTTGCTGCCGACCGGCACATAGCCGTTGGGATCGCGGCACAGCTGGATGGTGGGTGCTCGCTTACCCGGGAACTCCATGCACGGATAGTTACGCGCACCGCGCACCACGGCCGGATCGTTCTGCGCGGTCTTGCAGTACAGATCCGACGGGAGCTCCCGCAGGGTCTCGTCGGCCGGTGACCGGATCTGGGTCGCCGGGAGGAAGCCGACCGAGCACGGCGGCGGATCACCGAGGTCGATCTTGAAGTCCAGCTTGGCGCCTTCGTCGGCGGGCAACCCACCGGCGACGGTGTTCAGCGCGGCCATCAGCGCCGGAAAGATCACCAGCGCCTGCTCGAGTGACTTGCTGTAGATCACCCCGATCCGGCCGAAGTTGGCCAGGTTGGCGGCCAGCACCGGGAAGGTCGGCCGGATACCGCTGAACGCCGTGTTGGCCGCCTCGGTGGCGCCCGGAACGGTCTTGAGTGTCGTGCGCAGCTGCGGGTCGGCCTTGTTCACCTCACCGGTCAACCGGGCCAGCCCGTCGGCGAGCGAACGGATGTTGTCGCCGCTGCGTATCTGGGCGTCCAGGAAGGGCCCGGCCTGGTCGATGAGCTGGGTGGTCTGGCCGTAGTTGGCGTTGGCCTCGTCGATCAACAGCCGCGACGACTCGATCAACCGGGCCAGCTCCGGTCCGGATCCGTTGAACGCCTTGAACGTCTCGCGCAACAGGTCCTGCAGCCGGCTGTTACCGATGCTGCTGACGAGCGTGTCGGCCTCGTGCAGCAGCCCGGCGATGTCCTGCCCCACCCGGGTGTGCTGCTGGTCGATCATGGCGCCGTTGCGCAGCTTGCCCGACGACGGATCCTCCGGCGGGATCAGGTCGATGTACTGCTCACCGACAGCCGAGACACTCTTGACCGTCGCGGTGACGTTGTCGGGTATCGCGGTGTTGCTGTTGAGTTGCATGTCGGCGATGACGCCGTCGGGCGCCAGCCCGACCGATTCCACCCGCCCCACGGTGACCCCGCGGTAGGTGACGTTGGCGTTCTGATAGATCCCGCCACCGGAGGCGAAGTTCGCCTTGACGTGATAGGTGCCGATTCCCACTGCCGCCGGCAGGTGCAGATAGAACAGCGAGATGGCACCCACGGTGAGGATCGTGACGACCCCGAAGATCATCAGTTGCAGGCGGGTGAGCCGGTCGATCATTACGGCGTCCCCTCGTCGTGTTGTGTCGCGGTGCCCGCCGGGATCTTGAACGGATCGGCGGCCTGGCCGGACAGGTTGGCCATCGCCCCGGTCAGGAAGTCCGGCGGATTGATCACCTCGCTGAGGTGCTGCATGTTGGGGTCGAAGCCCCCGGTGGTGAAGATCGACTCACCGAACCGGCGCAGGGTCAGGTCGAAGGTGACATAGACGTTCAGGTAGTCACCCCGCACGGCCTGGCGCAGGTACTTGTAGTGGAACGGGAACGTGGGCAGGAACTCCAGGTCCTTGATGAAATCGTCGGCGTTGTCGTTGAACGCCTTGATCACCGGATAGAGATCCTTCAGGTCTGCCGCGAAGTCGGCTTTGGTCTGCGACAGGATCCGCGCACCGACCTGGGCGAAGCTGCGCAACGCGGTGAACGCCTCGACGATGTGGGACCGGTTGTCGTTGAGCACCTTCAGCGCGCCGGGCAGCGTATCGAGGGTGCGGCCCAGGTTGTCTTTACTGCGGGCCAGAATCGAGGCGAACCGGTTCAACCCGTCGGCGGCGGCGATGATGTCGTCGGTCTGCTGGTCCAGCGACGCGGTCAGCTCGGCCAGCCGGGGAATCAGATCGGTGAAGCTGCCTGCCCGCCCGGCGACCGCCGCATAGGCCTCATCGGTGATGTCATGCAGCGCACCGAGATTGCCCTTGTTGACCACCATGCCGAGCGAGGACAGCACCTCTTCGGTGGTGGGATAGCGGCCGGTCTGGGCCAGCTTGATGTTCGAGCCTTCCCGCAGCTGCCCTTCCGGCTGCTCGTCGACCGGCTCGGCCAACTCCACGTGCTGCGAGCCCAGCAGCGACGTCTGGGCAACGCGCGCAACCGCATTCGCCGGCAGCTTCACGTCACCGTCGAGCGACAGCTCCACGGCGGCGTAGAAGGTGCCATCGGGACGCTGCACAGCGTCCACGCCCGACACGCTGCCGACGGTCACGTCGTCGACCATCACCGGCGAGTTCTGCGGCAGGGTCGCCACATCCGGCAGCTGCACCGTGACGGTGTAGGAGCCCGCGCCATGCCCGGCCGTGCCCGGCATGTTGAGCGAGTTGAGTCCGCCGAACTGGCAGCCGGCCAACAGCACCGCGCCACTGCCGATCGCCAGTGTCCGGCCACCGATCCGGGAAGCTTTGCCCCTCAATGCTTTACCCCTCATCATCCACCAGCCCCAGCCTCGGCAGGCGCGGCCGCGGCGGGCGCAGGCGCAGGTTCAGCCGCGGGTCCGGGTGCCGGACCGACACCGGTTCCGGCTGCGGGTGCCGGCGCCTCCGGCGGCAGCACCAACGAGCTCAGCGTTGCGTCCGCCGGAATCTGCGGCGGCGTCACACCGGGGGCGTTCTGCCACTGCAGGTACGGCACCGGCGTTTCGGACTTGGCCTCGGTTTCGGGGGTGTCGTAGATGATCTGCCCCTTGTAAGCGGTGATGCTGTTGATCGGGTGGAACAGCACCGGCGGGTAGTTCATCGTGATCCGTCGCAGTACCGGACCCATCCGCTGCCGGCAGATCTCGGCACGCTTGTAGTTCTCCGGGTTCGCGCCGGTGTCGAAGTTGCCGCCGCACAAGAACTGCACCGGGTTGGCGAAGTTGGGCAGTGAGAGCAAACCACCGACGGTGCCCTGGGCCGGGTTGTAGATGTTGTAGAAGTTCGCCAACCCGTTGGGCGTGACGTGCAGGATCTGCTCGATGTCGTCACTGTGATCGGTGAGGATCTGGGTGAAGTCCGCCAGTTTGCCCACCTGGGCGATCAACGCGTCGTTGCTCTCGTTGAGGAACCCGCGGACATCACCGAGCGCCTGGTTCAGCGTGGACAGTGTCTGGTCCAGCCCGCTGGAGCTGTCGGCCAACACCTGCGAGACCGACGCCACGTGGTTGGTGAACTGCACGATCTGCTCATTGCTGTTGGAAAGTGCATCCACCAGGATCTGCAGATTCTTCACCGTGCCGAACAGGTCGGTGCGGGAATCCCCCAGTCGCCCAGCGGTTTGCGACAGTTCGCGCAGGGCGTTGCGGAACGAGTCGCCGTTGCCGTCGAACGTGGTTGCGGCCTGGTCGACGAACGCCGCCACCGGCCCCTGCACCGAGCCCGGCTGCGGGCCGAGCTGACTGCTCAGCTGGGTCAGCTGCTCTTTGACCTCGTCCCATTCGACCGGGACCCCGGTGCGGTCGAGTCCGATGGTCGCACCGTCGGCCATCTCGTCGCCCTCAGTGTAGGCCGGGGTCAGCTGAATGAACCGCGAGGACACCAGGTTCGGCGAGATGATCAGGGCCTTGGCGTCCGCGGGCACCTTGATACCGCGATCCAGCGTCATCTCGATCTTGACGTCCGAGGGCCTGGGCTCGATCGAATCGATCGTGCCCACCGGCACGCCGACGATCCGCACCTCGTCGCCCGGGTAGATGCCGACCGCATTGGTGAAGTAGGCGGTCAGCGTGTGCCCCTGGCGCGACGGCCAGACCTGGTAGACGCCGACGGCGAGAACGCCGATCAGCACCACAGCCAGCGCGATACGTAGCCAGCGACTCCGGCCGGGCGCCGAATTGTCTTGTGTCATGGCGATTTCGGCCTAACGATCGTCCGTTCGGAGATGTAACCGCGCAGCATGTCGGCCAGGCTGTCGGGCAGTTTGCCCGGCTGGAAGTAGGTGTCGAGCAGGACCTCGGAGATGGCCGCCGGCGGCAGACCGTACAGGTTGATCTGGAAGCCCGGGCCCGAGCCGACGACCTCACCCAGCGCCGTCGCGTATCCCGGCAGCCGCTTGAGCGCCTCACCGATGTGTTCGCGACGCTCCAGCAGGTTGTCCATCACCAGGTTGAGCTTCTCCAACGCCGGCTTGAATTCCTTGCGGTTGTCGGCGACGAATCCCGAAAGTTGTTTGGACACATCGTCGATCCCGGCGATCAGGTTGCTCAGCGCCTGCCTGCGCTCGTCGAGCGCAGCGAACAGCTGATTGCCGTCGGTCAACAGCTGGTTGACCTGTCCGGCACGGGCGGCCAGCAGATCCGACACCCGCTTGGCGTGCGTCAACAACCCCTCGAGGGCCTCGTCACGCTTGTTGATGCTGCGGGACAGGTTCGCGACGCCGTCGAGCGCACCGCGCAATTGCGGGGTGGCATCGCGCAGCGTGTCGGTCAGGGTCTGCAACGCCTGCTCGAACTTCGGCTTGTCCAGCTCGGAGACGTTGTGCCCGAGGTCTTGCAGAGCCGTGTTGAGGGTGTAGGGAGTCGTGGTGCGGCCCAACGGGATAACCGTCGACGTGCCCGAGCCCCTGGGAGTCACCGAGAGCGACTTCTGCCCCAGCACGGTGTCGGTCTTGATCGCCACCAACGACTGATCGCCGACCTTGATGTCGCGGTCGACGGTGAAGCCGACCTTGGCGGTGTCGCCGGCCAGGGCCACGTCGGTCACCTTGCCGACCGTGATACCCGAGACGTTGACGTCATTGCCCGGGGAGATCCCGCCGGCATCGCTGAAGTAAGCCTCGAATTGCTTGCCCTGCGGGAAGAACGGCAGACCGGTGTAGCCGAACGACACCAGTACCAGGCACGCCACCACGAAGATGCCGAGGATCCCGGTGCGCACGGGATTCGACTCGCGCGTACTAGCCATTGGTCGGCGCACACCTCCCCTTGGACGGGTCCGGCGGGCCGCCGAACGGAATCAGGATGTCGCTGCCGGCCGGGCCGTTGACCTTCAACCGGACCGAGCAGTAGAAGATGTTGAAGAACGAGCCGTAAGCGCCAAGTGCGTTGAGGCGCAGGTAGTTCTCCGCCAGCGGCTCGATCACCTTGTTGACGTCGCCCTTGCGCTCGTCCAGACGCTGCGCCAGCGGGCGGGCGTTCTCGATCACGCCCTGCAGCGGCCGGCGCGACTTCTCCAGCATGTCGGTCAGGTCGTTCTCGGCCGAGGCCAGCGGCTCGATGGCGCCGGCGATCGGGTCCCGGCCCTCGGACAATCCGGTGATCAGCTTCTGCAACTCGTCGACGCTGGCGTCGAACTGGGCGCCCTTCTCGTCGACGGTGCCGAGCACGGTGTTGAGGTTGGTGATGACGTCGCCGATGAGCTGATCACGCGCGGCCAGGTTCTGGGTGAAGGCGCTCGTGCTGGTGAGCATGTTCGCCAACGCGCCGCCCTGGCCCTGCAGCATCTCGATCACCGCGTTGGAGATCTCGTTGACCTTCGCCCCGTCGAGGCCCTTGAGCACCGGGCGCAATCCACCCAGCAGGGCATCGAGATCCAGGGCCGGCTGGGTGTTCTGCACCGGGATGGTGGCCCCGGGCGCCAGCTTTCGCAGTTCGCCTGGGCCCGAGGTGATCTCCAGGTAGCGATCCCCGACCAGGTTCTCGTACCGCACCAGCGCCTTGCTGGAGGTGTAGAGCTGGTAGCGCTTGTTGACGTCGAATGCCACGTCAACGGTGTTGTCCGGGTTGAGCTTCACGTCGTTGACGGTGCCCACCGGCACACCGGCGATACGGACGTCCTGGCCGGCCTTCAGCCGGGACGCCTCACTGAACGTGGCGTGGTAGCTGTTGGACGAGGCGAACCGGAACTCGCCGAAGACCACCACCAGCATCGCACCGACCAACACCATGGCGACGGTGAAGATGCCGACCTTGAGCATGGTCCGATCAGGACGCGCGTCGGAGGCCATCAGAACCGGTCCCTTTCTGCGAACGCACCGTTGAACAGGAACTGCAACGTCGCCGGAGCGTCGAACTGCACCTCGGTGTTGGGCTGGAACGGGACATACGCGTTGTCGGTCACCAGGAACGGCGAGCGGTACCAGCTGCCGCCGAACTGCTTGCTCGGGATGTTGGGCAGGCCGCGGCAGTTCGGTCCGCCGGAGGCGTTCACGATCGGCAGGCTCTCGGGATAGGTGTAGGCCGGGGAGCCGGGCAGGAAGTTCGAGTTCACGTACAGGCCGGGCCGCACACCACCGATGATCGGGGCGAACCGGTCGACGGCGACCGAGACGCCCTGCAGGAGGCAACCGAACTCCGGCGAATAGTCGCCGGCCACCTTCAGGGGAGCCCGCAGGCGCTGGATCGCGGCGATGTAGTCATCGGCCGCCGGCTCCAGGGTGGCGGTGCCGTTGTTGGCCAGTCCGGTGGCGGCCAGCAGCGTGGCGTTGAGGTTCGTCTTCTCGTCGACGATGGTCTTGTTCAACGCGGGCACGTTGTCGATGACCCGGGCCAGGTCCGGGCCCGCGTCGCCGTAGATGTTGGACACCACGGCGGCCTTGGCGAAGTCGTCCTGCAGCGTCGGCAACTTCGGATTCAGTTGCTGCAGATAGGTGTTCAGGCCCGCCAGGCTGGCGCCCAGATCGTCCCCGTGGCCGCGCAGACCCTCACCGAGGGCGGTCAGGGTGGCGTTCAAACTCACCGGGTCGATCTTGTCGAGCACATCGGACAACGTCTGGAAGAGGGTGTTGACCTCCAGCTGCACGTCCTTGGCCGCCACGGTGCTGCCCGGCCGCAGCGACTTCGAATCCGGCTGCGCCGGCGGCAGGAACTCGACCGA
Organism: Mycobacterium sp. E802; assembly: GCF_001666875.1. Taxonomy (NCBI): domain Bacteria; kingdom Bacillati; phylum Actinomycetota; class Actinomycetes; order Mycobacteriales; family Mycobacteriaceae; genus Mycobacterium; species Mycobacterium sp. E802. The sequence continues at coordinate 27,947 of NZ_LZJD01000142.1, read as the reverse complement.
CTTCGCACCGAAAATGGTGTTGCCGGCGATCCGCACGGTGGCGTTGGACGGGATGTACCGCATCTCGCCGCGCTTGATCGACAGCGTCAGCTTCGCCTCGTTGCCGGCGTAGGCGATGTCGGTGACCTTGCCGATCTGGATGCCCCGGTACTTGACCTTGGCGTCGCGTTCCATCACCAGGCCGGCCCGCGGCGCGGTCAGGCTGACGGTGTCGGTCGGCGTGAAGGCCGCGGTGTACGACAAGTAGGTGAAGACCACCGCGGCGGCCACGATCGCCGCCAGGATCGCCGCGGCGATCCGGACGTGACGGCGGTGTTTGGTCGTTGCGTCTGACATAAAGGTTCCTGCCACCTACCCGGAAAGGTTGAAGTTGCCGGACGCGCCGTAGACCGCCAGGGAGATGAACAGGGTGATGGTGACGACGACGATCAGTGAGGTGCGCACGGCCTGACCGACCGCGACGCCCACGCCGACGGGCCCGCCGGAGGCGTTGTAGCCGTAATACGTGTGCACCAGCATCACCGCGATCGCCATGACGATGGCCTGAAGGAACGACCACAGCAGGTCACTCGGTATCAGGAAGGTGTTGAAGTAGTGGTCGTACAGACCGGCCGACTGGCCGTTGATGAACACCGTGGTGAAGCGGGCGGCGAAGAAGGCGGCCAGCACCGACAGCGAGTACAGCGGGACGATCGCGATCAGACCGGCCATGAGTCGCGTCGAGACCAGGTACGACACCGCGTGTACGGCCATCGCCTCGACCGCGTCGATCTCCTCGGCCACCCGCATCGCACCGAGTTGGGCGGTGGCGCCCGCGCCGATGGTCGCGGCCAACGCGATACCGGCGATCACCGGGGCCACGATGCGCACGTTGAGGAAGGCCGAGAGGAAGCCGGTCAGCGCCTCGATGCCGATATTGCCCAAGGATGAGTAACCCTGCACCGCGATCACGCCGCCGGAGGCCAGGGTGAGGAAGGCCGCGACGCCGACCGTGCCACCGATCATCACCAGCGCGCCGGCGCCCATGGTCATCTCGGCGACCAGCCGGATGGTCTCCTTGCGATACCGCGTGACGGCGTTGGGGATGTACCGCATCGTCTCGCCGTAGAACAGTGCCTGCTCACCGACGTTGTCGACGGACTTGGGCACACCGCGGAACAGCCGGCGGAAGCGAAGGGTGGCGTCGTAGCTCATGGTTGTCTCTTCTTCGCGCAAGCGCTCATCATCGAACGAGCACCCGAACACCGATGGCCGTCATGATCACGTTGATGACGAACAAGCAGATAAAGGCGTAGACGACCGTTTCGTTCACTGCGTTCCCGACACCCTTCGGGCCTCCTTTGACGGTCAGCCCGCGGTAGCACCCGACCAGGCCGGCGACCACGCCGAACAGCAGTGCCTTGATCTCGGCGAGCACCAACTCACCAAGGCCGGTCAGCACGGTCAGGCCGTTGATGAAGGCGCCGGGGTTGACCCCCTGCAGGAACACTGAGAAGGCGTATCCGCCGGCGATACCGATGGCACACACCAGGCCGTTGAGCAGCAACGCCACGAACATCGAGGCCAACACGCGCGGCACCACCAGGCGCTGGATCGGGTCGATGCCCAGCACGCGCATCGCGTCGATCTCCTCGCGGATCGTGCGCGCACCCAGGTCCGCGCAGATCGCGGTGGCACCGGCACCGGCCACCACCAGCACGGTTACCACGGGACCGAGCTGGGTGACGGTGCCGAACGCGGTGCCCGCACCCGACAGGTCCGCCGCGCCGATCTCGCGCAGGAGGATATTGAGCGTGAACGCCACCAGCACGGTGAACGGGATGGCCACCAACAGCGTGGGAACCAGCGAGACTCGGGCGATCATCCAGGTTTGGTCAAGGAACTCCTTGAGCTGGAACGGCCGGCGGAACATCTTGGCGAAGGTGTCCAAGGACATCTCGACGAAGCCGCCCACGGCCCGGGCCGGAACCGCAAGCTGTTCGATCAACCTGGGCTCCGTTCTCGTTTCCAAACTGGGTCGCGCTACAAGGGGCGGCGAACTTCGCCGAGATCGCGTTAGCGAAAGATGGACGGCCATATTTCGCGGCCGCTTTCCCACCCCTTGATCTTACGGTGCTCTTAGTGAGCCGGATCATATTAACTAGAACACGTTCGCACTGTCAAAGAATTCAAATTCTCAGGTCAACGCAACATTTTCCCAGTTCAGGCCATGCCGAGCCGATACAGTTCTGGAACATGTTCTACCGCCGTCGAGCGTGGGGCAACGAGACTGTCAGTCTCGCGAACCCATCAGCTCAGTGGCCGAGAATCCACGCTCCGGATCACGATCAGCAAAGTACTCGTGCAGTGTCCCGCTGAGGTCTGCCGGGTTCCACGCAGAGGAGTCTGCGGTGAAGTGCTTCTCTGCTGTGGGCGGCGCGACCAACGTGACAGTTGGACCATAGACGATGAACAGCTGACCGTTGACCGCTTCTGAGGCCGGCGACGCCAGGAATCGCACGAGTGTGACGACGTGGTCGGTGGACAGCGGATCAACCTGACCGTCGGTCATCTCGGGCGCGTCGCCGAACACGCCGGCGGTCATCGCCGTACGGGCGCGCGGGGCGATCGCGTTGGCGCGGACACCGAAGCGCTCCAGCGCCCGGGCCGCCGACACCGTCAGTGCGGTGATACCGGCCTTGGCGGCGCCGTAGTTGGGCTGGCCGACCGGACCCGAGAGACCAGCCTCGGACGACGTGTTGATGATCCGGCCGTACACCGTGCCATCACCGGCCTTGGCCTTGTTGCGCCAGTAGGCCGCGGCATTGCGGGTCAGTAGGAAGTGCCCGCGCAGGTGCACCGCGATGACGGCATCCCACTCCTCGTCGCTCATGTTGAACAGGATGCGATCGCGGGTGATGCCGGCATTGTTGACGACGATGCCCAGGCCGCCCAGTCCGTCAGCGGTCGCGACCAGCTCATCGGCGGTCGAGCGGGCACTGATGTCTCCGGCCACCGCGACACCCTTGGAGCCGGCGGCCGCGATCTCGTCGAGGACGTCGGAGCCCTCCAGCGCCGCCGCCATGTCGTTGACCACCACGGTCGCCCCGGCCTTGGCCAGGCCGATGGCCTCGGCGCGCCCCAGGCCGGCGGCCGCGCCGGTGACCACGGCGACCTTGCCGGAAAGATCGATCTGAGCCTCGTCGGTCATGCTGCTCCTCGCAATTTATGAATACCTCTAGTCTTTCCGGATCAGGGCGGCCCGGGGACACTCGGCAATGGACTGCTCGGCCAGGCCCTCCTGATCGGCAGGCACCGGATCGGACTTGACCACGGCGTAGTCGTCATCGTCAAGATCGAACAGATCAGGGGCAATACCCACGCACACCGCATTGCCTTCACAGCGATCACGGTCAACTTCAACTCGCATGGCGACCTCCTCACGACGTGTGCGTACACGGGGCTGCGTGCGCGCAGCCACAGAATACGACCCCACCTGACGGAAACCGGTCCGAGACCGGCCTGGATCATCAGACTAGAACGTGTTACAACCAGGTGAGAACTCAGGTCTATCGAGCAGTGAGGATGCAGCGGAATGCGGATCGGTTACACCCCCGAGCAGGAGGAGTTGCGCCGCGAGTTGCGCGCCTACTTCGCCAAGCTCATGACGCCCGAGCGGGTCGAGGCCCTCAGCTCCTCCGAAGGTGAGATGGGGCGCGGCAACATCTACCGCGAGACCGTCGCCCAGATGGGTAAAGACGGCTGGCTGACGCTGAGTTGGCCCAAAGAATTCGGCGGCCAGGCCCGCCCGCCGATGGACGGCCTGATCTTCACCGACGAGGCTGCCATCGCCGGCGCCCCGGTGCCGTTCCTGACGATCAACAGTGTCGCGCCGACGATCATGCACTTCGGTACCGAGGAGCAGAAGAAGTTCTTCCTGCCGAAGATCGCCGCGGGTGAGCTGCACTTCTCGATCGGATACTCCGAGCCGGGTGCGGGTACCGACCTGGCCGCGCTGCGCACGACGGCGGTGCGCGACGGTGATGACTACGTGGTCAACGGCCAGAAGATGTGGACCTCCCTCATCGCCTACGCCGACTACGTCTGGCTGGCGGTGCGCACGAACCCCGAGGCCAAGAAGCATCGCGGCATCTCCATGCTGATCATGCCCACGACCGCCGAGGGCTTCTCCTGGACTCCGGTGCACACCATGTCGGGGGTGGACACCAGCGCCACCTACTACCAGGACGTGCGCATCCCCGTCACCAACCTGGTCGGCGAGGAGAACGCGGGCTGGAAGCTGGTGACCAACCAGCTCAACCACGAGCGGGTGGCCCTGGTTTCTGCACAGCCGATCTACGTCGCGCTGGACGGGGTCCGCGAGTGGGCGCAGAACACCAAGGACGTGCACGGCAAGCGGTACATCGATTCCGAATGGGTGCAACTCAACCTGGCCCGGGTGCACGCCAAGGCCGAGGTGCTAAAGCTGATCAACTGGGAGCTGGCCTCTGCCGACGGCGCGCCCTCTCCGGCCGATGCATCGGCAGCCAAGGTGTACGGCACCGAGCTGGCCACCGAGGCCTACCGTCTGCTGATGGAGGTGTTGGGTACCGCGGCGACACTGCGTCCGGACAGCAAGGGCGCGTTGCTGCGCGGCCGGATCGAGCGGTTCCACCGTTCGGCGCTGATCCTGACCTTCGGCGGCGGCACCAACGAGATTCAGCGGGACATCATCGGCATGGTCGCCTTGGGCCTGCCCAGGGTCAATCGGTAAGGGACATCATGGATTTCAAGACAACAGAAGCCGCCGACGACCTCGGTGGCCTGGTGCGGACGATCACTGAATCGGTGTGCACCCCCGAGCACCAGCGTGAACTCGACGGCCTGGAGCAACGTTTCGACGTCGATCTGTGGGCCAAGCTGCGCGAGGCCGACGTGCTCTCGGCCGCGGCCCCCGAATCCGTGGGCGGCGGTGGCTACGGCGTGCTCGAGCAGGCCGCCGTGCTGACCGCCCTCGGCCGCCAACTGGCCGCCGTGCCGTACCTGGATTCAGTGGTTCTGGGCGCCGGAGCGCTGGCCGAGTTCGGATCCGAGGAGCTGCGTGAGGCGTGGGCGCAGCCCGCCGTGGCCGGCGAGAAGATCCTCGCGGTCGCGCTCGACGGCGAGATGGGCCAGGGACCCGTGCAGGCCCGGGCCGACGGCTCACTCACCGGCACCCGGACCCAGGTCTACTACGGGCCGGTGGCCGACGCTTTCCTGGTGCCGGCCGAAACCGAGGGCGACACCGCCGTGTTCCTGGTTCCCGCCGATGCAGCCGGGCTGACCGTCAGTGCGCTGAGCACCACCGGTAAGGGCAGTGTCGCGCACCTGGAGTTCACCGACGTCGACGCCGGCCTGCGGATCGGTGGAGCGGAAGTGTTGGCTTGGCTGACCACGCATGCCGCGCTGGGCCGCAGCGCTTTTCAGCTCGGGGTCCTGGAGCGCGCATTGGAACTGACGTCCGAGTACGCCCGCGAGCGGGAACAGTTCGACCGGCCGATCGGCAGCTTCCAGGCCGTGTCGTCGCGGCTGGCCGACGGCTACATCGACGTCAAGGGCCTGCGCCTGACGCTGACCCAGGCCGCCTGGCGGTTGTCCGAAGACCTGCCCGCCGACATCGACGTCGCCAGTGCGGCGTTCTGGGCCGCCGAGGCCGGCCACCGCGTCGCGCACACCGCCGTGCACGTACACGGTGGTGTCGGCATCGACATGGACCATCCGGTGCACCGGTACTTCCTGGCCGCCAAGCAGACCGAGTTCGGGGTCGGCGGGGCCACCGGGCAGCTGCTGCGTATCGGCCGCGAACTCGCCGACACTCCGGTCTAGGGATGGGGGGTCCAACCGTCACCCAGCTGCTGGCCCCGCTGGCCGGGGTCACCGATCGCGGTATCTACCAAGCGGATTCGTTCGTCAGCTGGGCTGACCACATCGCCTCGGGCGCACAGCTCGCAGCGGCGTTACGGGCACGGTTGGACCCCACAAAGCCCCCGCATGTCGGGGCACTACTGGGCAACACCACGTTCTTCTCCAGCCTGCTGGTGGCCGCCGGCCTGGACGGGCTGGTACCGGTTGGGCTCAATCAGACCCGGCGTGGCGAGGCGCTGGCCCGCGACATCGCCCATGCCGACTGCCAGCTGGTGCTGGCCGATTCGTCGGTGACCGTCCCGCCGGGCGTGGACTACATCGACGTCGAATCCGAGGACTGGGCAACCGAACTCGCGTCGTACCGCGATACTCCGGTGTCCTTCGCCGATCTGTCGGCCGACGACCTGTTCATGCTGATCTTCACCTCGGGCACCAGCGGTGATCCCAAGGCCGTTCGGGTCACGCATGACAAGGTGGCGTTCCCGGGCCGGATGCTGGCTGAGCGTTTCGGCCTGGGCCCGGCCGACACCGTCTACCTGTCGATGCCGTTGTTCCATTCCAACGCGATCATGGCGGGTTGGGCCGTCGCCACCGCCGCGGGCGCCTCGATTGCCTTGCGGCGCAAATTCTCTGCATCCGGCTTCATGGCCGACGTCCGCCGCTACGGCGCCACCTACGCCAACTACGTCGGCAAACCGCTGTCCTACATCCTGGCCACCGAACCTTCGCCCGACGACGCCGACAACCCGCTGAGGATCCTCTACGGCAACGAGGGCGCCCCGCGGGATCTGAACCGGTTCGCCGAGCGGTTCGGGGTCAGGGTGGTGGACGGATTCGGTTCCACCGAGGGCGGTGTCGCAATCGCCCGCACGCCCGACACCCCCGAAGGTGCGCTGGGCCCGCTCACCGACCAGGTGGCCATCGTCGACCCCGACACCGGAAAGCCGTGTCCGCCGGGCGTGGTCGGCGAGCTGGTGAACCCAACCGGTGCCGGCTGGTTCCGCGGCTATTACAACGATCCCGACGCCGAGGCGGACCGGATGGCCGGCGGTGTCTACCACACCGGCGATCTGGCCTACCTCGACGAGGACGGCTATGCCCACTTCGCCGGGCGCCTGGGTGACTGGATGCGCGTCGACGGGGAGAACCTGGGCACCGCCCCGATCGAGCGAATCCTGTTGCGCCACCCCGATGTGGTCGAGGCCGCGGTCTTCCCGATCCCGGACCCGAATGTCGGCGATCAGGTGATGGCTGCCCTGGTGCTGACCGCCGACGCCGTCTTCGACCTCGACAAGTTCCGCGCCTTCCTGCATGAGCAGTCCGACCTCGGCCCCAAGCAGTGGCCGTCGTATGTGCGCATCGGCACCGCGTTGCCGCGGACCGAGACGTTCAAGGTGATCAAGCGCCAGTTGTCGGCCGAGGGCACCGACTGCGCCGACCCGGTCTGGCCGATCACCCGCTGATCGGTGTCTGCCGCGTTGCGCTCTATGCCGCGAGTTGCTGCTCGATGCTGACCTATGCTGACCGCAATTCGCGGCCTAAGCACCTCCACCGCGACCTCGCATCACCATTTCGATACCATTGGCATCGAAACATGGGAGGCGCAGTATGCACATCGCAGTGACCGGCGGCACCGGCTATCTCGGAGCTCACACCGTTCGACGCTTGCTCGAGGCGGGCCATCGCATCCGCCTCCTGGTCGCACCGGGCTGCGGAGGCGAGGAGGTGATCGGTCATCTCGCCGCGCTCGGCGAGATGACCGTGCTGGAAGGCGACATCCGCGACAGCGAGACCGTCGGCAGCCTGCTGTCGGGGTGTGAGGCCCTCATTCATGCCGCAGGCATCGTCGGCACCGATCAGCGCCGCGAGCAACTGATGTGGGAGATCAACGCGCACGCCACCGAGGCGGTGCTGAACCGTGCCGTCGAGGCCGGGCTCGACCCGATCGTCTCGGTCAGCAGCTACAGCTCGCTGTTCCCGCCGCCCAACGGGGTGATCTCCGCCGACACCCCGCCCGCACCGGGTCGCAGCCCGTATGCCAAGACCAAGGCCTACGCCGATCGGGTGGCCCGGCGGTTGCAGGAGGCCGGCGCACCGGTGGTGGTGACCTACCCGTCGAGCGTCGTGGGCCCGGCATTCCACACCGCCGCTGGTGTCACCGAGCGGGGCTGGGCACCGATCGCCAAGGCCGGCCTGGCGCCCCGGATGACCGGCGGTATGCAGATGATCGACGTGCGTGACGTCGCGCTGGTGCACGAGCGACTCATGGTCCCGGGCCGCGGCCCCAAGCGATATGTCTGCGGCGGCGTGATGGTGTCGTTCAACGAGATGATCGACGTGCTGGAACAGGGCGCCGGACGCAGGATCCGCCGGATTCCCCTGCCGGGACCGCTATTTCGCGGCATCGGCTGGCTTTCCGATCTGACCGGTGGAGTGCTGCCGCTCGGTGACGGGATCAGCTACGAGGCTGCGATGTTGTTGACGGCCGCCACCCCGACCGACGACAAAAGCACGCTCGTCGATCTCGATATCGAGGCCTGGCGGTCGCCGCAGGCGGCGATGCTGGCCTCATTCGGACGGTGACCCGGCGAGCGCCTGGCGCAGCAGCCGTACCACCCCGTGCCGCAGCTGAGCTGAATCGTCGTCGATCGCCACGGTGGTCGTGAGCATCGCGGCCCCGGCCGCCATGGACAGCACAGCCTTCGCATCCGACGCCGACCCGTACCCCCGGGCGACGAACAACTCGATCGCCGGCCCACTGAAGCTCTCCCACAGGGCCTTTCGCAACGCCCCGTTCTCACGCAGGGCCAACAGCAGTCCGGGCACGGCCGCACTGACGTCGGCTCGGCTGAACAGCTCGTGGCTGCCGCGCACCACCCAGTCGATCCACCCGGCCAGGTCGGTGCCGGAAAACGGTGACATGTCCGGTGTTTCGCCGAGGATCGCGTGCAGCACCAGTTCGGCCTTGGAGGCCCATCGGCGGTTCAGGCTGGAGCGGCCCACGCCGGAGCGGGCCGCGACCAACCGAAGGCTGAGATCGTCCCAGCCGACCTCGACCAGCAGCTCACGCGTGACCGCGAGCACCCGCTCGTCGATCGAAGCATCGCGTGGCCGCCCGGTCATTCCCTGATTCAACCCCATGATCCGCACGGGTAGCGTCGGGGACGTGGGCTACCGCGAACAGGATCCGCCGCCCCGGCTACGCGAACTCGTCGAGTGCCGATGGACGCGCACGGGCCCGGCCGCGCCCGGCCGCGTGCTGCCCGACGGCTGCATGGATTTGATCGAGATGGGCGGCACGATCGTCGTAGCCGGGCCCGACACGACGGCATTCCTCACCGATGCCAGCCCGGACACGGTGCGGGGGTTACGGTTTCGTCCCGGTGCGCTGCCGCGGTTGCTGGGTGTCCCGGCATCCGAACTGCGCAACACCAGGGTTGAGCTGAGCGAGCTGACCCCGATCCTCCACGACCGCTCACTCGAAGAGCTCGCGCTCGCACTGGCCTCTCGCACACCTGGGGCCGAGACCGCCCCATGGTCGCTGCCGATGCTGCGATCCGTCACACGCCGGCTGGCGGCAGGCGAATCGGTCAGTGCGACGGCACGCCACATCGGCTGGTCGGACCGGACGCTGCAACGCCAGTGCACGGCGATCTACGGGTATGGTCCGGCCACGCTGCGCCGCATTCTCCGGTTTCGGCGCGCGGTGCGGATGATCGACGCCGGGATGAGTACCAGCGCAGTCGCGGCCCAGGCGGGCTATGCCGACCAGCCGCACCTGCACCGCGAAGCTCGTGCCCTCGCCGGGGTGCCGTTACGTCACTTGTCCAACGCGGCGAACAAGTCCACCGAGGTGCCGTCGGGATCTTCGACGGTCGCGTAGCGCTGCCCCCAGGGGGCGTCGAACGGCGTGAGTGTTCCCGTGTGGCCGGCTCCGGTGAGCCGCTCATAGAGTTCGTCGACGTCGGCGGGCGCGTCGAGCCCGAACGCCAGCGCGACCCGGCCGGGCCCGGTCGGGGGCGTCCACCCGGGAAGCATTCCGGCAATCACCTCCTCGGTGTCGAAGGCCAGCCGGTTTCCGCCCGGCAACGCCACCTCGACGTGCGGCCCGTCCGGTTGAGGGGCCTCCAAGCCGAGCAGCCGGTAGAAATCCAGGGATCGGTGCAGGTCTTTGGTGACGATCTCGATGACCACCGCGTTCAGGTTCACAGTCATACCGGCAGGTTAGAGCGACGAACCAGGCCCAGTCGTGAACGAATCGGACAACCTGGGCCTTTGTCGGACCGTCGGTACCGAGTAGGTTGGCCTTGATTGTTGGTTACTTGCCAGTAGGGAGAATTCCGATGCCTGCTCCGTCCGCTGCGGATTTCGCTCGTCTGCGCGCACTCGTCGCGATCGACGACGCTGAAGTAGGTGCGCGCGCGACCAAAACCATCGACGAGGTGTTCACCGGGCGGGAGCTGACCACCATCCCGGTCGGCACCGCCGACGACGTGACCGCAGCCTTCGCCAAGGCCCGCACCGCGCAAGCCCAGTGGGCCAAACGACCCGTCTCCGAGCGTGCTGCCGTCATCGAGCGCTTCGGCGAACTGGTGGCCAAGAATCGCGACTTCCTGATGGATGTGGCGCAGGCCGAAACCGGCAAAGCCCGCTCGGCCGCGCAGGAAGAGATCGTCGACATGATCTTGAACTCGCGCTACTACGCCCGGCGGGCGACCAAGCTGCTGTCCCCCAAACGGGTGCAGGGCCTGCTGCCGGGCCTGGTCAAGACCGTGGTCAACCACCACCCCAAGGGCGTCATCGGCGTCATCTCGCCGTGGAATTACCCGATGGCGCTGTCGATCTCGGATTCCATCCCGGCCCTGCTCGCCGGCAATGCCGTGGTGGTCAAGCCCGACAGCCAGACGCCGTACTGCACGCTGGCCAACGCCGAACTGCTGTATCAGGCCGGCCTGCCGCGCGATCTGTTCGCGGTGGTGCCCGGACCGGGTTCGGTGGTCGGCACCGCCATCGTCGAGAACTGCGACTACCTGATGTTCACCGGGTCCACCGCGACCGGGCGGACGCTGGCCGAGCAGTGCGGCCGCCGGCTGATCGGGTTCTCCGCCGAACTCGGCGGCAAGAACCCGATGATCGTCACCAAGGGCGCCAACCTCGATGTGGTGGCCAAGGCCGCTACCCGGGCCTGCTTCTCCAACGCCGGTCAGCTGTGCATCTCGATCGAGCGGATCTACGTCGAGCGCGAGGTGGCCGATGAGTTCACCGCCAAGTTCGGTGAGCGGGTCCGCAACATGAAGCTGGCCGGTGGCTACGACTTCACCGCCGACATGGGCAGCCTGATCTCCGAGGACCAGGTCAAGACCGTGTCCGGCCATGTCGACGACGCAAAGGTCAAGGGCGCCACGGTGGTCGCCGGCGGCAACGCCCGCCCGGACATCGGCCCGCTGTTCTATGAGCCGACCGTGCTGACCGGCGTCACCGACGAGATGGAATGCGCCCGCAACGAGACCTTCGGTCCGCTGGTGTCGATTTACCCGGTCGATTCGGTGGCCGAGGCCATCGAGAAGGCCAACGACACCGAGTACGGTCTCAACGCCAGCGTCTGGGCCGGGTCGAAGGCCGAGGGTGAGGCGATTGCCGCGAAGATCAACTCGGGCACGGTGAACGTGGACGAGGGCTACGCCCTGGCGTTCGGCAGCACCGCGGCGCCGATGGGCGGCATGAAGGCCTCCGGGGTCGGACGCCGCCACGGTGCCGACGGCATCCTCAAATACACCGAGTCGCAGACCGTGTCCACCGCCCGGGTGATCAATCTCGATCCGCCGCTGGGGATCTCGCAGACGCTGTGGCAGAAGGCGCTGACGCCGATGATCCAGGCGGTGCAGAAGCTGCCCGGCCGCTAATTTCCTCTGCCGAACAGACACAAACCCGTACCTTTTCGCGGAAAAAGGTACGGGTTTATGTCTTTTCGCGGAGGGTCAGGCTCTGGCGATACCGTCCAGGCGCTTGGTGGCCGCCTCGAAACCGCTCACCAGCTCGCCGATGATGTCGGCGACGGGGCGGATCTCGTTCATCCGGCCCACGATCTGACCGACGGGCATCGACACGGTGTCGGGGTTGTCCGACTCGTTCATCCGCTGATGGGCCTCGCTGACCAGGATGTTCTGCAGCGGCATCGGCAGCGGCTCCGGCGCGTCCGGGGCATCCCAGGCGTCGGTCCACTTGGTCTTGAGCAGCCGGGCCGGCTTGCCGGTGTAGATCTTTCGACGCACAGTGTCGGCGGTGGTGGCCTTGAGCAGGGCCTCCTGGATCGTTGAGGTGCCGCCGGGCAGCCGGTGTCCAAGGTCGTACTCGGCCGAGGTCAGGAACGCCGAACCCATCCACACGCCCGAAGCTCCGAGCGCCAGGGCCGCGGCGACCTGCTTGCCCGTGCCGATACCGCCGGCGGCCAGCACCGGAGCCTTACCATCAAGGGCGTCAACGATTTCCGGCCACAGCACCATCGAGCCGATCTCACCGGTGTGCCCACCGGCCTCATGCCCCTGGGCCACGACGATGTCGACGCCGTTCTCCACATGGCGCAGTGCGTGTTTGGCGCTACCGGCCAGTGCGGCCACCGGGACTCCCGCGGCGTGGGCCTGCTCGATCACGTCGACCGGCGGGGAGCCCAACGCGTTGGCGATCAGCTTGATCGGGTGCTTGAGCGCGACCTCGACGTGGCTGCGGGCCACCGAGTGCAGCCAGCCCAACACGCCCTCGTTGCGCTCCTCATCCGCGGACAGCGGCGGAACACCAAGATCGGCAAGGGTTTTCGCGACGAAGTCGCGGTGGCTCTGCGGGATCAGCTTGTTGATGTCCACGGCCGTGCCCTCGGTGGGGATCTTGGCCGGCATCACCACGTCGACACCGTAGGGCTTGCCGTCGGTGTTGACATCCATCCACTGCAGGACTTCTTCGAGGTCGTCGGCGTCGTTGAACCGCACGCAACCAAGCACACCCAGACCGCCCGCCTTGCTGACCGCGGCGGCCACCTTCTCCGACGGGGTGAACACGAAGATCGGGTATTCGATCCCGAACCGTTCACACAGCTCTGTACGCATCAGCTCTTGGCTCCCACATGGTTGGCATGCACCTCGTCGGCGGCACGCTCTTCGGTCTGATCCTTGGCCCAGCGGTAGTCGGGCTTGCCCGCAGGTGAGCGCTTGACCTCGTCGACCAGCCACAAGCTGCGTGGCACCTTGTACCCGGCGATTTCACTGCGCACGAAGGCGTCGAGTTCGGCCAGCGTCGGCCGAGCCCCTTCCCGGGGCTGCACGACGGCCGCGACGTGTTGGCCGAAACGCTCGTCGGGAACACCGACCACCAACGCGTCGAACACGTCGGGGTGCCCCTTGAGTGCGGCCTCGACCTCTTCGGGATAGATCTTCTCGCCGCCGGAGTTGATCGACACCGAGCCGCGACCCAGCATGGTCACGCTGCCGTCGGCCTCGACCTCGGCGTAGTCGCCGGGGATGGCGTAGCGAACACCGTTGAAGGTCTTGAAGGTTTCGGCAGTTTTCTTCTCGTCCTTGAAGTAGCCGACCGGGATGTGCCCGCACTTGGCCAGGATGCCGCGCACCCCGGAACCGGGCTTGACCTCGTTGCCGTCCTCGTCGAGCACCTTGGTGTTCTTGTCGATGGTGACGCGCGGACCGCCAGTGTGCGACTGCCCCTTGGCCACGATGCTGGTGCCACCGAAGCCGGTCTCCGAGGAGCCGATCGAGTCGGTGATGACGCGATTGGGCAGCAGCTCAAGGAATTTCTCCTTGAGGCTCGTGGAGAACAGCGCCGCGGTGCTGGCGAGCAGGAAGAGAGACGACAAGTCATGTTCTTTGCCGGCAGCCTGCGCGGCCAACAGCGAGTCCAGCAGCGGACGCGCCATCGCGTCGCCGGTGAAGAACAGCAGGTTGACCTTGTAGTCGTGGATGGCCTGCCAGACCTCGTCGGCGTCGAATTCCGGGGTCAGCAGGACGGTTCCGCCGGAGAACAGCGCCATCCAGGTGGCCGACTGCGTGGCGCCGTGGATCATCGGCGGAATCGGGTAGCGGATCATCGGCGGATTCGCCGCGGCCGCCTTGGCCAGGTCGTACTCATCGGCCACCGGCTCACCGGTGGCAAAGTCGGTGCCGCCGAACAACACTCGGTAGATGTCCTCGTGACGCCACATGACGCCCTTGGGGAATCCGGTGGTGCCGCCGGTGTAGAGCAGGTAGATGTCGTCCTCGCTGCGCGGGCCGAAGTCCCGTTCCGGCGAGCCCTGGGCCAGCGCATCCTCGAAGGCCACGCCGCCGTAGCGCTGGAAGTCGTCGTCCGAGCCGTCCTCGACGACGAGCACCGTCTTGACGTTCGGCGTTTCCGGAAGCACGTTGGCCACCCGGTCGGCGTAGCGACGCTCGTGGATCAGCGCGACCATGTCGGAGTTGTCGAACAGGTACTTCAGTTCGCCTTCGACGTAGCGGAAGTTGACGTTGACCAGAATCGCGCCGGCTTTGACGATGCCGAGCATCCCGATCACGATCTCGATGCGGTTGCGGCAGTACAGGCCGACCTTGTCGTCCTTCTTGACGCCCTGATCGATCAGGTAGTGGGCCAGGCGGTTGGCCTTCTCTTCCAACTGCCCGTAGGTCAGCTGCTCGTCACCGGAAATCAGCGCGACACGGTCCGGCACAGCGTCGATGGCGTGCTCGGCAAGATCAGCAATATTCAGAGCCACAGAACCTAAACTAGAACGTGTTACATTTCGATACAAGTCTGGGTCGAAAATGTAGAGAGGCAGACACCAGTGACTGAGCCTGATAAAGGGCCCGACGCCCTCATTGAGCAGCGCGGACACACTTTGATCTTGACGCTGAACCGGCCGGAGGCGCGCAACGCACTTTCCACCGAGATGCTCTCGATCATGGTGGAAGCCTGGGACCGCGTCGACAACGATCCGGAGATCCGCACCTGCATCCTGACCGGCGCCGGCGGCTACTTCTGCGCGGGCATGGACCTCAAGGGCGCGACGAAGAAGCCGCCGGGCGATTCCTTCAAGGACGGCAGCTACGACCCGTCGAAGATCGAGGGTCTGCTCAAGGGCCGCCGGCTCACCAAACCGCTGATCGCCGCGGTCGAGGGTCCTGCCATCGCCGGTGGCACCGAGATCCTGCAGGGCACCGACATCCGCGTCGCCGGGGAGAGCGCCAAATTCGGCATCTCCGAGGCCAAGTGGAGCCTGTACCCGATGGGCGGCTCGGCAGTGCGTCTGGTGCGGCAGATTCCCTACACCATCGCGTGCGACATGCTGCTGACCGGCCGGCACATCACCGCGGCACAGGCGCTCGAGTACGGCCTGATCGGTCACGTCGTCCCGGACGGCACCGCGCTGGACAAGGCCTTGGAGATCGCCGAGGTGATCAACAACAACGGCCCGCTGGCCGTGCAGGCGATCCTCAAGACCATCCGTGAAACCGAGGGCATGCACGAGAACGAGGCATTCAAGCCTGACACCGCCAACGGCATCCCGGTGTTCCTGTCGCAGGACGCCAAGGAAGGCCCGCTGGCGTTCAAGGAGAAGCGGGCCCCGAACTTCCAGATGAAGTAGCGCCCGACGACGTTGCGCTGAAGATTCCGGTCAGCATCGAGCCGCAATCTTCAGCGTTGTCATCGGTACCACCCCCCTACTCCAAAACTGAGGCCCTGCTCGATGTTTCGAGCAGGGCCTCAGTTTTTATGGCGTCAGCGCTAGTGTCCCGGCGGCGGCGGCCGCCACGGTCCGGGCGGCGGGGGTGGCGGTCCCCAGAATCGCGGAGGCGGCGGCGGTCTGAAGAACGGCGGTGGGGGCGGCGGTGGAGGCGGACCCCAGAACGGTGGCGGAGGCGGCGGCGGACCCCACGGCCGTGGCGGTGGAGGCGGTGGTGGGAACAGCGGGGCCGGTCCGCCGACGTGAAGTGCGGCCGGCGCCGCACCGGGAAGCGGTTCGGCGTTCGCCTGGGTCGCCATACCCACCGCACCGGCCAGCAGTGCTCCGCTCACCAGCATCCCGCCCAGCAGTGTTCGCCCAGGTAAATGTCGTGCCATAGCGTGCGCCCTTCGATCGTCGCGTCATCCCCGATTTCGAAAGACTATCTAATTAGACAAGCTAGGCGGAACCTGTGAACCAGCTTGCACAGCCGATACTTAAGTAGGACACAGGGATTCACAGGACCTGCCGGTCAGGCTCCCACCGGAGCGGTCGGGGTGAACACGACCGGCATCGATTCCGGACCGCTGACGAAGTTGGCCGGCCGCAACGGCAAAGGCGCGTCGTCGGCCAGACGCAGGTCGGGCAGACGGGTGAGTAGCCGCTCGATCATCAGCCGCAGTTCCAGCCGGGCCAGCTGATTGCCCAGGCAGAAGTGCGTCCCGAACCCGAAGGCCATGTGGCTGTTCGGATTCCGGCCGATTCGGAACTCGTCGGGATTCTCAAAGACCGTCTCGTCAAAGTTGGCCGATTCGAACATCAGCATGATCTTCTCGCCGGCTTTGAGCTCGGTGCCGTGGAATGTGGTGTCAGCAGTGAGGGTGCGGCACATGTTCTTGACCGGTGAGGTCCAGCGCAGCATCTCCTCGATCGCCCCGGGGAGCGCGTCGCGGTTCGCCACCAAGGTCTCCCACTGGTCACGATGGCGCAGCAGTTGCTCGGTGCCGCCGGAGAGGGTGTGGCGGGTGGTCTCGTCACCGCCGATGAGGATCAGCAGTGTCTCCATGACGATTTCGTCGTCGGACATCCGTTGCCCCTCGACCTCGGCGTTGACCAGGATCGAGAACAGATCGTCGTTGGGCTCTGCGCGCCGTTTGGCGATCACCTCCATGGTGAAGGCGGTATAGGCGGCGAAGGTTTCCATGATCTTGGTGATCGCCGTCTCGTCCAGGTGCGACGACAGCCCGCACACCAGCTCATCGGACCACCGCAGCAACAGGTCCCGTTCGGTGGGCAGCACTCCGAGCATGTCGCCGATCACCGCCATCGGCAGGGGCGCGGCGATGTCGCGGACGAAGTCGCACTCCCCCTTCTCACACACCGCGTCGATCAGGGTGTCGCACAGGCTCGTGATCGACGGCACCTTGTCCATGACGCGTTTGCGGGTGAATCCGGAGTTGACGAGCTTGCGCCGCAACACATGTGCCGGATCGTCCATGTCGATCATGTACGGCATGCCCGGCTGGTCCGGGCGGATCCCGCCGGTGCTGGAGAACAGCTCGGGGTTACGTTCGGCATCGATCACCGCGGCGTACGTCGTGGCCGCGGCCAGGCCGTTGCGGTCGCGGAACACCGGCTCATTCGCCCGCATCCAGCGGTAGGCCTCGCGGGCGCCGCCGTCGGCATAGAACGTGCCGTTGGTCAGATCGACATCGGGCTTGAGCAGAACCTGGGTCACGGAATCTCCTTGGCGTCAGCGAAAGTCATCTGCACATTGCGGGCCGAGCCGGACAGCAACGCCCGCTTGGGCAGGCCCAGCGCGGCGAGTTCCTCGGCGTAGGGGTGATCCCCCAGCCGGATTCGCACCCCACCCGGGCGGTAGCGCACACCGGAAAGCCGCATCGTCCCCTCGGTTTCGCGCAACACCCCGTCGAGATGTGAGTAGGTGGACTGCACCTGCGGTTTGGCGGTGAACGCCGACGGCACCGGCAGGCCGGGCTTGAACTCCATACCGACCGCGAGCCGGCCGTCGATGCTCACCTCGAAGCCGAACGGCTTGCCCTCACGAAGGGCGAAGTCCGCCAAGACCTTTGGATAACCCCAGATCTGCCGGCCGGCCTGCAGGGTGAACTCACCGTCGACGGGCAGATGGTGCACGAAGGCGCCGGCCGAACCGAAGCCGCGCAAGCCGGTTTCGCGCGAGCCGGGCCGGTTGACCATCACATTGGTGCCGTACTCCAGGTACGGCCCCAGGTCGCCGTCGATGTAGCGCATCAGCATCAGCACGGCGATCGCGCGGTGCGGCCGGTACCGGTAGACCTGCAGCCCGCTGTAGTCGATCATCCGCTGCGCGGCCGCGGCGTCCACCGAGAACATCGCCATGTGTTGCTCGGCGGTGCGGATCTGCACCGGCATGGTCAGCACCGTGCCGGCAACAGTGTGTTGCGAGGGCCCGGAGGCGGGAGCGCTGTGACTCACGCCATAAATCTAGAACCTCGAGTAGACAGCTTGCAAGGAAGTGTCTACTCGTCAGACCGAGGCCAATGCGACCGAGTGTGAGGTCGGCCCGGTGAGGTAAGTTCGGGTCGGTGATCGAGAACTCGTCACCGGCTCCCCGTGCCACGGTTGATCTGAGCGACGTCGCCGAGACGGCCCTGTTGACGCTGCAGATGCGCGCGCACGAGGCAAGGCGTCCTGACCGCATCATCGATGATCCCGTGGCGGTGCAGTTGTTCGACTCGATCGATTGCGATTTCGCCAAGTTCGGGTCGCCTCGGCGCCAAGACGTGGCGCTGCGCGCCTTGCTCTTCGACATGACCACGAGCGCCTACCTACGCGACCATCCGAAAGCCACGGTGGTGGCGTTGGCAGAGGGGTTCCAGACCAGCTTCCATCGGCTCGACACGGCCGGTGTCGGACATGATTTCCGCTGGCTGACAGTCGATTTACCGCCGATGATCGAGCTACGCCGCAAACTCCTGCCGCCTTCGGACCGCGTGGCCGTCTGCGCACAGTCGGCACTGGACTTCAGCTGGATGGACGAGGTGGACCCAGGCGACGGCGTGTTCGTCACGGCCGAGGGGCTCCTGATGTATCTGGAGCCCGAAGAAGCGATGGGGCTGATTCGTGCATGCGCGAAACGATTCGCCGGCGGTCAGATGATGTTCGACCTGCCGCCGGCTTGGCTTGCCGCGTGGGCGCGCAAGGGGATACGCACCTCGCGGCAATACCGGATGCCGCCCATGCCCTTCAACATGTCCCCGTCCGAGGCAGCGGGCCTGGTCGACACCGTGCCCGGCGTCCGGGCAGTGCAGAACCTGCCGCTCCCCCGCGGTCGGGGGCGCATCTTCAACGGAGTTTTGCAGGCGGCGCAACAGCTTCCGTTGTTGAGGTCGGCACAGCCGACGATCGTCCGGCTGGATTTCGGCTAGACCGGTCGCCAGGAAGCGTTGGCGTGGCCTATACCAACGCGGCCAGGTCCTTGATCTGCTCGACGGAGCGGGCGCCGACCACCATCATCGTGACGCCGGAGGCCTCCCACGCCTTGATCTGCTCCTTGACGTAATCGAGGTTGCCCACGATCGCGGAGTCGTCGACCAGCTCGTCCGGGATGATCTTGGCCGCTTCATCCTTGCGGTCACTGCGGAACAGCTTGGTGACGTCGTCCACGACCTCGGCGTAACCCATGCGGCGATAGACCTCGGCGTGGAAATTGGTGTCCTCCGAACCCATTCCGCCCATGTACAGCGCCAGGTGCGGCTTCATCAGCTCCATGATCGCGGGCCGGTCGTCGGTGACCACGACCTGCGCGGTCGCGCAGATCTCGAAGGTCTCCCGGGTGCGCCGGGCGCCGGGCCGGGCGAACCCCTCGTCCAGCCATTCGTTGTACATCCCGGCGATGCGCGGCGAGTAGAAGATCGGCAGCCAGCCGTCGGCGATCTCGGCGGCCAGCGCAACGTTCTTGGGACCTTCGGCGCCCAGCATCACCGGGATGTCCGCGCGCAGCGGGTGGGTGATTGGCTTGAGGTTCTTGCCCAACCCGGTGGTGCCCTCACCGGTCAGCGGCAGCGGGTAGTGCGGGCCGTCGCTGCGCACCGGCGCCTCGCGCGCCCAGACCTGGCGCAGGATGTCGATGTACTCGCGGGTGCGTGCCAGCGGCTTGGGGAATTTCGCGCCGTACCAGCCCTCCACCACCTGCGGGCCCGAGACGCCGAGACCGAGGATGTGGCGGCCGCCGGAGAGGTGATCCAACGTCAAGGCGGCCATCGCGCAGGCCGTCGGCGTGCGGGCCGACATCTGGATGACCGAGGTGCCCAACCGCATGCGGGTGGTCTCGCGTCCCCACCAGGCCAGCGGGGTGTAGGCATCCGATCCCCAGGCCTCCGCGGTGAAGACGGTGTCGAAGTCCGCTTCCTCGGCCGCGGCGACGAGTTCGGCGTGGTTGGTCGGCGGCTGAGCGCCCCAGTAACCGAGTTGCAAACCGAGCTTCATTTAGATGACCTTCCCACACGTCCTTGCGACGATTCTTAGAACCTGTTCTACTCGATGTGTGACAGCCAGCCAAAGCCGCCCGGCCTCGACAGATCACCGTGAGCCGCCACTTTCCGCGCCACTGAAACTGTCGTTTGACTACACCCGTTCAGTTGGGCCTCTGCTCAGTCAGTTCTTCACTGCCCTGCGTGAGCGCCGGATCGTCGGCGTGCGCGGGTCGGACGGACGCGTGCACGTGCCACCTGCTGAGTATGACCCGGTCACCTACGAGGCATTGACCGAGGTCGTCCCGGTAGCCAGCGTCGGCACCGTGCTGTCGTGGACGTGGCAGCCCGAGCCCCTGGAAGGCCAGCCGCTCGACCGGCCGTTCGCCTGGGCGTTGATCAAGCTCGACGGCGCTGATACGCCGTTGCTGCATGCGGTCGACGCAGCAGAAGGCGAGCTGGCCACCGGTGCCCGCGTGCATGCGCACTGGGTCGACGAGCCGGTCGGCGCGATCACCGACATCGCGTACTTCTCCCTCGGTGACACCCCCGAAGACGTACCGGAAAGCTCGGATGACCGCGATCCGGTGACCATGCTCGTGGTGCCGTCGGCCATCGAGATCCAGCACACCGCCTCCCGGCCCGAGAGCACGTACCTGCGCGGGTTGCGTGAGGGCAAGCTGCTGGGCGCCCGCTCCGGCGATTCGGGCAAGGTGTACTTCCCGCCCAAGGAGGCCGATCCGGCCACCGGCAAGGAGCTCGACCAGTTCGTCGAGTTGGTCGACAAGGGCACCGTCACCACCTTCGCGATCATCAACATCCCGTTCGCCGGTCAGCGGATCAAGCCGCCCTATGTCGCGGCGTATGTGCTGCTCGACGGCGCCGACATTCCGTTCCTGCACCTGGTCACCGACATCGACGCGTCCGAGGTGCGGATGGGCATGCGGGTGGAGGCGGTGTGGAAGCCCCAGGAGGAGTGGGGCCTCGGCATCGACAACATCTCGCACTTCCGGCCGACGGGTGAGCCCGACGCCGACTACGACAGCTACAAGCACCACCTGTAAAGGGAACTCATGACATTTCGTGACGTAGCCGTCGTCGGTTTCGCGCATGCTCCGCATGTGCGCCGCACGGATGGCACCACCAACGGCGTCGAGATGCTGATGCCGTGTTTTGCCAGCCTCTACGAGGAGCTCGGCCTGCAGCAGACCGACATCGGTTTCTGGTGCTCGGGCTCATCCGATTACCTTGCCGGCCGGGCCTTCTCGTTCATCTCCGCGATCGACTCGATCGGCGCCGTGCCGCCGATCAACGAGTCCCATGTCGAGATGGACGCAGCGTGGGCGCTGTACGAGGCCTACATCAAGATCCTCACCGGCGAGGTGGACACCGCGCTGGTCTACGGTTTCGGCAAGTCCTCGGCGGGTGTGCTGCGCCGCGTGCTCGCCTTGCAGACCGACCCGTACACCGTCGCGCCGTTGTGGCCGGATGCCGTCTCGATGGCCGGACTTCAGGCCCGGTTCGGGCTGGACGCCGGCAAGTGGACGGCCGAGCAGATGGCCCAGGTGGCACTGGATTCCTACGCCGCCGGTGGCCGCACCGACAAGGAAGAAGTCACCGGAACCGTCTCGGACCTGCTGGACCGTCCGTTCTTCGCCGACCCGCTGCGTCGCCACGACATCGCCCCCATCACCGACGGCGCGTCGGCCATCGTGCTGGCTGCCGGTGACCGGGCCCGCGAGCTTCGCGAAAACCCGGCCTGGATCACCGGTTTCGAGCATCGCATCGAAACCCCGGTGCTGGGCGCGCGCGATCTGACCGTCTCGACCTCGACGACTGCCTCGGCCCAGGCCGCCGCCGGCGGTGACGTCAGCTCGATCGAGGTGGCCGAGATCTACGCTCCGTTCACCCATCAGCACCTGATCCTCACCGAGGCGATCGGTCTGGGCGCGAACACCAAGGTGAATCCGTCCGGTGGCGCTCTGGCGGCGAATCCGATGTTCTCGGCCGGCCTGGAACGTATCGGCTTCGCCGCACAGCACATCTTCAACGGCTCGGCCGGGCGCGTGCTGGCCCACGCCACCAGTGGCGCTGCGCTGCAACAGAATCTGGTCGCGGTCTTGGAGGGTAAATAGTCATGGCACAACTCGCTGCGGTACTGGGCACCGGGCAGACCAAGTACGTCGCCAAACGCCAGGACGTGTCGATGAACGGCCTGGTCCGTGAGGCCATCGACCGGGCGCTGGCCGACTCCGGCTCGACCATGGACGACATCGACGCCGTGGTGGTCGGCAAAGCGCCCGACTTCTTCGAGGGCGTCATGATGCCCGAGCTGTTCATGGCCGACGCCACCGGCGCCACCAACAAGCCGCTGATCCGCGTGCACACCGCCGGCTCGGTGGGCGGGTCCACCGCGATCGTGGCCGCCAGCCTGGTCAAATCGGGTAAGTACAACCGGGTGCTGACCATGGCCTGGGAGAAGCAGTCGGAATCGAATGCCATGTGGGCGTTGAGCATTCCGGTGCCGTTCACCAAGCCTGTCGGTGCGGGCGCCGGTGGGTATTTCGCCCCGCACGTGCGGGCCTACATCCGCCGCTCCGGCGCTCCCGAGCACATCGGCGCGATGGTGGCGGTCAAGGACCGGCTCAACGGTGCCAAAAACCCCCTGGCGCACCTGCATCAGCCCGACATCACCCTGGAGAAGGTGATGGCCTCGCAGATGCTGTGGGATCCGATCCGTTTCGATGAGACCTGCCCGTCCTCCGACGGTGCCGCCGCGCTGGTGATCGGCAACGAAGACGCCGCCGACGCTCGGATCGCCGACGGTCATCCCGTCGCCTGGATCCACGCCACCGCGCTGCGCACTGAACCGCTGGCCTACTCCGGCCGCGATCAGGTCAACCCGCAGGCCGGTCGCGACGCGGCCGCCGCGTTGTGGCGCGACGCCGGGATCACCAGCCCCATCGACGAAATCGACGTGGCCGAGGTCTATGTGCCGTTCTCCTGGTACGAGCCCATGTGGCTGGAGAACCTCGGTTTCACCGCCGAGGGCGAGGGCTGGAAGCTCACCGAGGCCGGCGAGACGGCCATCGGCGGCAAGATCCCGTTCAACCCCTCCGGTGGCGTGTTGAGCTCGAATCCGATCGGCGCGTCGGGCATGATCCGCTTCGCCGAATCGGCGATCCAGGTGATGGGCAAGGGTGGCGATCACCAGGTCGAGGGTGCACGCAAGGCACTCGGCCACGCCTACGGCGGTGGCGCACAGTACTACTCCATGTGGGTGGTTTCTTCCGACAAACCCGACAAGCCTTCGGCCAAGCCGGGTGCCTGATCCGGTGAAGATGAAGTACACGCTCAGCGTGGCCATGGGCCCGCTGGAGCACCTGACCGGATTGGCCCGCACCGCCGAGGAAGTCGGGTTCGATTCGATCGCCCTGCCGGACTCGTTGTTCTACATGGAGAAGCAGGCCGCGGACTATCCGTACACCCCGGATGGTTCGCGGATGTGGACTGCCGAAACCCCCTGGGTGGACCCGCTGATCGCGGCGGCGTCCATGGGGGCGGTGACCTCGACGTTGCGGTTCTACACCAACGTGATGAAGCTTGGGTCGCGTAATCCGCTGCTGCTGGCCCGCCAGGTCGGCTCGGTGGCGAACCTGACGAACAACCGGTTCGGTTTCGGCGTCGGGATCGGTTGGGCTCCCGAGGAATTCGAGTGGTGCGGGGTGCCGTTCGCCAAGCGCGGCGCGCGTGTCGACGAGATGATCGAGGTCCTCAAGCTTGTGCTCGGCGGCGGCATGGTCGAGTTCCACGGCGACTTCTACGATTTCGAGCGCCTGCAGATGAGCCCGGCGCCGTCGGCGCCGGTGCCGTTCTATGTCGGTGGGCACACGCCGGTGGCGCTCAAACGGGCGGCCCGCGTCGGTGACGGCTGGACGTCCGCGATGATGACCTGCGCCCAATTGGCCGAGACGGTCACGGCGATCAACACGCTGCGGGCCGAATACGGCCGGGCTGACGAGCCGTTCGAATTCCAAGCGGTGTGCATCGACAAGTTCGATCTCGACGGGCACCGTGAGCTGGCCGCGGCCGGGATCACCGACAACATCGTCATTCCGTGGATGTTGGAAGGCCTGGGCTTCGATGCCCCGCTGGAGAAGAAACAGGATTCGCTCAAGCGGTTCGCCGACACCTACATCCACTCCGGCTGGCAGGACTGAGCTGACGGGCCGCAACCAAGCTAGAGCTCGGTGAGGCCCGTCAGGTAGCGCTGTGCCAACTCGCGGTACGCCGCTGGATTCGTCTGCACCCACGTCTGCGCACCGGTACCGGCGATGGGTCCGCGGATCTTCGCGGGCGCGCCGGTGACGAGCACTTCGTCGGGGATCTTGGTGCCGCCGATCACCAGTGAATGTGCGGCGATCAGGCTGCGCCGGCCGATCACTGCGCCGTCCAGCACGGTGCAGTGGTTGGCGATCAACGCCTCCTCGCCGACATGCACGCCGTGCACCACGCACATGTGGGCCACGGTGGCGCCGGGTCCGATATCGACCGGGATGCCCGGTGGCGCATGGAGCACCGAGCCGTCCTGAACGTTGGCTCCCTGCCGGATCACAATCGGCGCGAAATCGGCTCGCAGCACGGCGTTGAACCACACCGAGGCACCGGCCTCGACCGTCACATCACCGATCAAGGTCGCCGTCGGGGCCACGAATGCGGTGGGGTCGACCACGGGCGCGCGGCCCTCGAAGGAAAACAGCGGCATCGTCCAGATATACCGCAGGAAATCGGCGTCGGCGCGGCGACGGGTACCCTTGAACAGTAACTATGCCGCCCACGACAACCGCTCGCCTCAGATCACTGCTCACCATCGGTTTCGCCGCAGCCGTCGTCGGCACGGCCGGCGCCTGCACCCCGTCCGCCGATTCGCCGACCTCCCCGTGGGTGGCCACGCCACCCCCGGCGTCGAGCACGACAGCGACCAAGTCGCCGAAATCACAGGCGTCCGACTACAGCTACCTGCTCCTGCAGGCCGAGGACGTGAGCATCCCGCCGGAAGTCTTCAGCGCGCGGTCCACCAAGAACAACCCAGACGGTCAAGACGGGGCCAGCGCCCTGTTCGTCAATGCCGATGACACCCGGGCCATCGCGGACACCGTCCTGATCTACCCGGATGCGGAGACCGCCTCGGCCACGCTCAAGCAGGCGTCCGCGGCCGTGAGCACCATGGTGACCGGGGCCCGCCGCAGCCGGTACCGATCGGCTCGGGCGGCACCGTGATCTCGGGGATGGCGCCCGACAACTCGAAGGCGGTCACATTGCTGATGTACACCCAGGGCCGCGCGGTGGTGCGCCTGGAGTTCGACAGCAACCCCGACGATCCGGTGTCTCCGCAGACAGTGGCCGCCGTCGGCCGCATGCAACAGATTGCTCTGCGCAACGGTCTTCCGGAGCGGGAGTAGCCCACGCTCACTAAGGGTATGCCGCAGGTCACGCCCTGGTGATTGCCAGAAGGGACCGAAAAACTGTAACGTGTTCTAGTTAGAGAGCACAGATACGGGAGGCCCACCGTGACTACCGAACATGCCGGCATCAGAGAGATCGACACCGGCGCCCTGCCAGACCGCTACGCGCGGGGTTGGCACTGCTTGGGACCGGTCAAGGATTACCAGGACGGTCAGCCGCACTCCATCGAGGCATTCGGCACCAAGTTGGTCGTGTTCGCCGACTCCAAGGGCGATCTGAAGATCCTCGACGGTTACTGCCGCCACATGGGCGGTGACCTGTCGCAAGGCACGATCAAGGGCGACGAGGTGGCCTGCCCGTTCCACGACTGGCGCTGGGGCGGCGACGGCAAGTGCAAGCTCGTCCCCTACGCCAAGCGCACCCCGCGGCTGGCCCGCACCCGGGCATGGCACACCGACGTGCGCGGCGGCCTGCTGTTCGTCTGGCACGACCACGAAGGCAACCCACCCCAGGAAGAAGTCCGGATCCCAGAGATCCCGGAGTGGGCCAGCGGCGAGTGGACCGACTGGAAGTGGAACACGATGCTCATCGAAGGCAGCAACTGCCGCGAGATCATCGACAACGTCACCGACATGGCGCACTTCTTCTACATCCACTACGGCCTGCCGACGTACTTCAAGAACGTCTTCGAGGGCCACATCGCCTCGCAGTACCTGCACAATGTCGGCCGGCCCGACATCAGCGACATGGGCACCACCTACGGTGAGGCCCACCTCGACTCCGAGGCGTCGTACTTCGGCCCGTCCTTCATGATCAACTGGCTGCACAACAACTACGGCGGCTTCAAGGCCGAGTCGATCCTGATCAACTGCCACTACCCGGTCACCCAGGATTCGTTCGTGCTGCAGTGGGGCGTGATCGTCGAGAAGCCCAAGGGACTCGACGACAAGACCACCGAGAAGCTCGCGGTGGCGTTCACCGACGGCGTTTCCAAGGGCTTCCTCCAGGATGTCGAGATCTGGAAGCACAAGACCCGCATCGACAATCCGCTGCTGGTCGAAGAGGACGGCGCGGTCTACCAGATGCGCCGCTGGTATCAGCAGTTTTATGTAGATGTGGCGGACGTGACATCTGATATGACCGACCGGTTCGAGATGGAGATCGACACCACCGCGGCCAACGAGAAGTGGCATGTGGAGGTCGAGGAGAACCTCAAGATCCAAGCCGCGCAGAAGGAATCGGCGGAGCAGTCGAGCTGATGGCAGCACGCAACGAGCGGGTCGAGACCCCCGATGTGGACCAGATGGCCCGCTCGATGCTGCTGCTGCACGGCGGACACGACGACGACGAGCACCACTTACACGGCGGTGGGCCGTCCTCTGGAACGTGGTCCAAGGCACCGGATTTCGCATCCGACCCGGCCCGCGCCGCCGCCGTGCGGGAGGCCAGTGCCCGCGATCGCGAGCGCTACCTGACGTCCGGCCTGGTGTCGGTGGACTGCCGGTTCTGTCACGTGTCGGTGCAGGTGAAAAAGCTCAGCGCCGAACACACCTCGGTGCAGTGGAATTCCGAAGCAGTGCAGCGCTGCGCAACATTCGAAGAGATCCGGGCCTCCGGTGGCGATCCGGCCCGGGCTCGGTCCTGCCCTCGGCTGACCGACAGCATCAAACATGCCGTCGCCGAGGGGTGTCTGGAGGAGATCTCCAGCGCCCCCTCCCCCGGCGACGGCTGACTTTCCTCCGCGAACAATAGCTCCTATGTCAAGCCGCCGCTGATTGTGGCGGCTTGACTGGGTTTTGGTGGTCGTTGTGAAGTCCTGCGTCGTGGCGTAGGGCTTGGTAGACGCGGCGGGCGATGCGGCGTTTGACGCAGCGACGGGCCGCGGCTTTGGTTTTGCCGGCATCGCGCAGTTTCTGGAAGTAGATCTGCCCGGCGCTGCCGGTCATCCGGATCTGTGTCACCGCGATGCGATGGATGGCGGCGTTGAGTTGACGGTTACCAGCCCGGCTTAGCCGCATCTGCCCGGCGCTGGCGCCTGACCAGGCCGGGATGGGCGCGACGCCGGTGTGGCAGCCGAACGCGGCCTCGCTTTTGAACCGGCCGATGCCGGCGACCTCACCGAGGATCTTGGCCGCGGTCAGCTCCGCGCACCCGGGGATCTGCAGAAGAGTCGGAGCGTGCTGCTGGGCGCTGGCGGTCAACCGCTTGGCCAAGGCGTTGATCTCACCGGTGAGCCGGATGATGTCGCCCACCTCGGCACGGGCGATTTCAGCGACCACGCCCACTCGGTCGGCCAACCAGGCCATCAACGCCTTCTGATGCTTGAGCGCGGTCAGCGAACCCAAGGCCGCGGCCCACTCGGGATCCAGGTCATGAACATGCCACAGCACCCGGTTGATCGCTGAGGTGCGCTGGGCGACAAG
>NZ_LZJD01000141.1:0-108224 GCF_001666875.1 Mycobacterium sp. E802 | reverse complement strand
GACCTGCGCCGTCTCGCGCGTCTGGAACGGGGTGCGAGCTGCCCGCCTAGGAGCGACTTTTCAGCGACAATCGCCACATGGGCACCATGGACACCGGTGGTCACTTGGACGTTGACTACTTGCGTCACTTGAGAGCTCAAATGCCTCATTCGTCACGAAATTTGGGTTGTCCACCTATCAGCGACGGAGTCGCTCGCAGCTGGACAACGGACAGATGATGCTGGTGGGGCCAATGGTATCCGAGTGTCAAAAATGTCGAGCGACACTGCGTTCAGTGAGGCCGATGTTGCCAACGTGGCGATTGTCGCTGAAAAGTCGCTCCTAGGCGGGCAGCTCGCACCCCGTTCCAGACGCGCGAGACGGCGCAGGTCAGCCGATTCACCGCACCGCCCGGCGGCGCCACACATTCTGAGAATTCTCTCTCGTTTGTGAGGGAACTCTATGTCTACGTATTTCAGCGGGCGCCCAATGCGGCACCATGTCAGCATCAATTGGTGGTGAAATTCGGAAGTGCCGGTTTAGTAGCCGTCATGGCGGGGGCGGCTTCCGTGCTGAGCAATGTGACGATGCCGTCCGCCGACGCGGCACCGTGTCCGGATGCCGAGGTGGTCTTCGCCCGCGGCACCATGGAGCAACCTGGGGTGGGCACCACGGGTGAGGCGTTCATCGATTCGTTGCGGGCCAACGTCGCTCCGAAGTCCGTGGCGGTGTACGCGGTCGATTACCCGGCCACCACCGACTTCCCGACGGCCGTCCAGGGCATCGCCGACGCACGCGCGCGCATAATGTCCACGGCCGCGGCCTGTCCCGACACCAAGATGGTGCTGGGCGGGTTCTCCCAAGGCGCGGCGGTGATGGGCTTCGTCACCGCAGCCGTTGTGCCCGACGGGGTTTCACCGGCTGACGTGCCGGCGCCGATGCCGGCGGAGATCGCTGATCACGTGTCCGCGGTGACGTTGTTCGGTAAACCGTCGCCGCGGTTCATGAAGGTACTCAACAACCCGTCGATCGTCGTCGGGCCGTATTACGCAGCCAAGGCCATCGACTTGTGCGTCGACAACGATCTGGTGTGCGACCCGCAAGGCAGAAGCTTCGCCATCCACACGCAGTACACCGAAGAGGGGTTGGTGGATCAGGGGGCGGTGTTCGCGGCGAGCAAGCTGCGTGACGACTGGGCCCAAGAGGCGGCGGAGCCGGCTCCTCCGGCCACGTTGGTGGGTACGGGCCCGTCACAGCATGGACCGTCTCTGCAACCTGCTCAGCACATGGGGCCCGAACCGCAGACGCGGCCCGGCCCGGTGCCGCGTCCGGCATCGCCTGCGCCGACGAGCACTGCGGCGCCGGTCGCCCCGCTGGCTTGATCAGCTCACGTCGACGCCCAGGAGTGTGAGGCCTTCCTTGATCCGCAGATGCGCCTCGTCCATGGTGTCGCCCAGCTTGGTCAACCGGCTGGAACTGTTGGCCGGCGTCAACGCCACGCACTGGTCGGCCATGCTGCGGTAGCCGTCGAAGCCTTCCCGCAACGCCGTGTTGACCTTGACGTCAGGGCCGGGAAGCACCCGGTTCTTGGCCGAGTCGATGTAGTCGCGCATGTCGCTGCAGGCGTTGTGCAGGTCGGTGTAGTTGGTCATGTGATCGGGCGTCACCATCGCGTTGGCGATCGGCCCCAGCTGGGTGCCCAGCCCGGCCACCGCGTCCACCACCGCCTGGCGCCATTCGTCGGTCACCGGAGCCGCGGTGGGCGTACCTGCCACGGCGCACCCGGTGAGCAGGGCGGCGGCAGCCGAGACGACGACGAGGTACCTCATATACAGCGAGCTTATGGGGTGCCGTCGTTCCGGCGCGCGTCACGGCTGCTCGAAGAGTTTGCGCAGTGATCGCCGCAGCCAGGTGTAAGTGCGGTCACACCGGTAACCTGAGTTGCGAGTGACTAGAGCAGATCGGGGGATCGACATGGATCTCGTGCTCGGCCTCGCGATGACCTCGAGGGCCGTTCGGTGGGTGCTCGTCGAAGGTACGACGGGCGAGGGACGTCCCCTCGACCGTGGCGCCATCTCGTTCGACGACGTCGCCACCTACGACCCGGACGGACTGTTGCGCGGGTTGGTCGACGACACCGAACTCGACGGGATGCACCGCATCCACGCGATTGGCGTGACGTGGACCAACGATGCGGCGCCGCTGGCCAGTCACATCATGCAATCACTGGACAGCCGGGGCTACGGCAACGTCTTCGCCGTCTCCGAGATCGAGGCGGCCGGCATGCTGGCCAGCGGTATCGCCGAGATCACCGAACATGACGACATCGCGGTGTGCATCGTTGAACCCGATGCCGCGGTGGTGGCGATCGTGACCCCTGATGACGTGAGCGCCGACCGCATCGACCGGTCGGACACCTTCGTCGCCGACATCGCCGGGCTCCTGTCGCTCACCGGCCGGCCGATCAGCGGAATGTTCATCCTGGGCTCCGATGCACGTGAGCCGATCGTCGCCGAGCTGGCCGAGTCCATTCCGACCGCGGTGATCACCTCTGCCGAATCCGATCTGGCGTTTGCCCGGGGCGCGGGGCTGGCCGCGGCGCTCGCGGTGAACACCCCGGCCATCACCCCGGTCAAGGCGGTGCACGTGACCAAGGTCGGCGCATTGGCCTCGGTCGTCGGGGGTGCATTGGTGACGCTCGTCGTCGCGACGTCGGCGGCCATCGGGTTGCACCTGCACCCCGGCGCCGTGCAGGAGACCGCGCACGCCGCCTCCGTCGGCGAGTCGGCGCCCGAAGCCGTCCCGGCGCCCAAACCCACGCACAAACCGGTGGAGAAGGCCGCCACCAAACCGGCGCCCGAGGCTCCGCCGAAACCACCGGCCGCCCCGCCGTCGGTCGAGGCCGTCGACGCCCCGCAATACGTGCCTCCCGCTCCGGCCCCCGCCGCTCCGGCGCCCGAGCCGGCGCCGGCGTACGTCCCGCCCGCTCCGGAGCCGGTCTACTCTCCGCCGCCGGCCCCGGTGTACAGCCCGCCGCCGTACGTGCCGCCGCCGGTGACCTATCCGAAGCCGCGGCTGCGGGACCGGATCATCGAGCGCATCCCGATCATCAACCGCTTCCACTGAACCGGGCGCTGAGCCCGGCACGCTCCAGCCGCGCCTGCTCGGCCCGGACCACCTCGTCCTGATGCGGGGGTGCCTGGTCGAGATCATGCGCCAGCCGGCGGATCGGCTCGTCGACGGTGCCCTTGGCCAGCAGCCGATAGACCCGCACGGTGGGCAGTTCGCTGAGCCGCTGGGTGCGTCCGATCACCTGGCGCTCGGTGCGGGGCTGCCACTGCGGTTCGGCGATGACGAACACCGCCGGGGCGGTGAGGTGACGCAGGTTCAGCGCGCCGGCGCCGATGTGGGCCAGCAGGGTGGCCGGGCCACGATCGGTCGCGAACGCGTCGAGCACGGCCTGCTGATCGGGTACTGACGCGTCGAGCGGGCCGAAGATGTTGCCTGGCAAGGCTTTACGAATGACATCGAGCACCCCGGGATAATGTGAGAACACCACCACCCGGGCGCCGTTGATGTGGGCCTCGCTGGTGAGTTCCAAGAGCCGGTCGAGTTTCGCGCCCGGAGTCGGTGCACCCGAGGGCCAGGCGGCCTGCCGGATCGCGCTGAAGTTGCCGCTGGCGACGGCTTGGCGGTAGCGGTCGCGGTCGGTGCGGCTCGGGCGCACCCACTCCTCGGTCGCGATGCGCACCGGCAGTTCGTCGACGACGTCGCGGTAGTCGCGCCGCAGGTACACCCGGTCGACCGTGCGGCGGAATGCGACCGACCCGCGCTCGCCTGCGTTGGGCGGGACTTTCCCCGCCACGTCGGGCTGCAGGAAGTCGGCCAGGTGGCGGAAGCCGCCGATGCGCTGGTGCATCGGCACCCCGGACAGAAACAACACCCGGTTGTCGGAGGTCAGCACGTTGCGCACGGCGCGGGCCCGGTCGGATTTCGGGTCACGCAGCAGGTGCGCCTCGTCGACGATCACCAGGCCGGGGCGTTCGGGCAGCTTGATGCGCGCCAGCGTGTCGAAGGAGACGACCGCCACCCCGCCTGTGGACTTCCACTGCTCAAGGCGGTCCTCGCGGGCGCTGCCGCCCCGGATCTCGATCGCCCGCAGCCCGGTGTGCTTGGCTGTCTCTGCAGCCCAATGGATTCCGGTGTCGCGCTGGCAGATCACCAGGGTGTGGCGGGTCTGTCCGACCGCAGCCAGGTGTGCCGCGACCGCCAGTGCCTGCACGGTTTTGCCCAGACCCAGGTCGTCACACATCAGCACGCGCTCGCGCGCCAACGCATAACGGACGCCGAACTCCTGGTACCCACGCAGCGCGGTACGCAGCAGCGACCGGTTCAGCACAGTCTGCTCGACCTGGGCCGCCACCTCCGCGCCGACGAAACCCTGGGCGGCGTCGACATCGGTTGTGCCCGAGGCGAACTCGCTGAGTAGTCGGTCTATCGGGCGCGGGTCGGTGCGGTAGCTCTCCCACGGGTCGCCCGCGTGATGGTAGGCGTCGTCGATCCGGTTGATCAGGCCGGTCACCGCTTCGCGCAGTTGATCGGAGGCGGTGTGGTCGCGCAGCCGCGGCATCAACCGGCGCAATTGTTTGACCGGTGCATCGGCGTGCGCCAGGGTCAGCAGTGAGGTCAGCAGCGTGGTGTCGTGTTCGCGGCGCAGCCGGGGCCGGGTGGTGGTGCGGATGTGGTCGGCCATGGCCTGGGCTGCGGCCTGCAAGGCTTGCGCAGCCTCGATGTCGACGCCGGGCACCTGGATCAACAGGCGGGCCGGCACCGCGTGGACATCGGCGACGGTGCGGTACTCGGAGTTGGCCAGGCCGCCGAGGCGGGCGCCGCGCGCAAGGTACGGGCGTAGGTGGTCCAGCGCAGTGGCCTGCAGAGTCTGGGCCACCACCTCGTCGGTGGTGGTGCGGATCCGGTCGGCGATTTCGGCGCGGAGTTTGCCGACGCCGGCGAGCGCGGCGTCGGCATGGCGGATCAGCTCGGTGGCATCTGCGCTGTCCATGACAAATCATCATGGCACTGTCCGCCGTTGGCGGGACGCAGAGATTCTCCGGCAGCTGTGCAAGCTTTCAGGAACCACACAGCGAATGCCCAGTGCAACGGCCTACCGTGAAATCAGACGTACAGAAATGTACGGAAGGTGGCAGATCATGCGAATCTCTCCTGCCGCCGCGCTGGCCGTGGCCGGCGCCGCGGCGTCGATCATCGTGGCGCCTCTGATGGGCGCCGCACCGGCTGCGGCCGCGAATCAGCAGATCAAGCCGATCCCGCAGACGTGTGTGACGACACGGGTCAGCACTCAGTGCCGGTCACCGGGCAACGTCCAGATCAACGACGCGCCGCCGTTCGTCGATAACTTCCCGATGTATGGGTACTTCCCGTGGATCTTGTGACACGTTCGAGGGAGGCGCTGTTGGATCCGACCCGGCCCGAGGGTGCCCTGCGCGACCATATCGACGAACGACAGTTCGCCGGTGGCATGCTTCCCGTGCCGGCGCGGTTCCCGTCGCTCCGGGTGGGCCGGCACTGGGTCAACGCCATGTGGCTGGTGGCCTTCGCGGCCGTCGCCTTGGTCGTCGTGATCGCGGTGGCCCAAGAGTTGCGCGAGTACGGCTGGATGCAGGATTTCATCGCGCGCTATCCGGGAACGTCGCAGACCTATGCACCCGCGGTGACATCGGGTTTCCCGGCCTGGCTGCGCTGGCAGCACTTGTTCAACATCGTCTTCATGATGTTCATCCTGCGATCGGGGCTGCAGATCCTGGCCGACCATCCGCGGCTGTACGTCAACTCTGGGTGCCGGCCCGGCACGGAGTGGCTGCGGCTGCGTGATGCGGTACCTGCCGATCGCCTGGACAAGACCGACCCGCCACAGGTGTGGACCTCCAAGGACGATTCGGTGGCGCTGCCGAAGTGGTTGGGAATCCCGGGGATACGCCATTCCATCGGCCTGGCCCGCTGGTGGCACTTCAGTTTCGATCTGCTGTGGCTGATCAACGGCGCGGTGTTCTACGTGCTGCTGTTCAGCACCGGGCAGTGGCATCGGATCGTGCCGGTGTCATGGGATGTCTTTCCGAACGCGTTGTCCACCGCGGTGCAGTACGCCTCGCTGGATTTCCCGACCAACCACGGGTTCACCTCGTACAACGGGCTGCAGATGCTGGCCTACTTCATCACGGTGTTCGTCGCGGCACCGCTGGCGTTCGTCACGGGTCTGCTGCAGGCCCCGGCGGTGGCCGCGCGGTTCGGCACCGGCCGAGGACCGTTGAACCGCCAGGTGGCCCGGACCGTGCACTTCACGGTGTGGCTGTGGATGGTGCTCTTCATCGTGGCCCACGTGACCATGGTGCTCACCACCGGTGCGGTGGAGAACCTCAACCACATCACGCTGGGCACCGACACCGAGTCGTATTGGGCGCTGGCCATATTCGGGGGGGCGGCCGTGGTGCTGATCGGATTGTGGCTCGCGGCAACACCTGTGACGCTTCGCTACCCGCGGCTGGTGCAGAACGTCGGGCGGTTCATCGTCGGATGGGCCAAGGCCTGGATGGAACGCGCCCATCCGCGGGCGACCTACCGGGACAAGGACATCAGCCCGTACCTGTGGGCCAATGGCCGGTTGCCTGACTCGGCCGAATATCGCCGGCTGAAGCACGGGGGGTGGACGGATTACCGGCTGCGGATCGGCGGACTGGTGGGCAATCCGGTCGAGCTGTCCTATGACGAGTTGTTGGCGTTGCCCAAACACGAGCAGATCACCCAGCACTACTGCATCCAGGGCTGGTCGGGGGTGGCAAAGTGGGGTGGGGTGCGGATGGCCGACATCCTGAAGATGGTGCGGCCGTTGCCGGAGGCGCGATGGGTGGTGTTCTACTCGTTCGCCGACGGTGCTGAGCCGGGCCACGGACGCTACTACGACTGCCACCGCATCGAGCACATGCGTGAACCACTGGCACTGCTGGCCTACGAGATGAACGGGGCGCCGCTCAGCGAGACCCACGGTGCCCCGGTGCGGCTCCGCAACGAACTGGAACTCGGCTTCAAACAGGTCAAATGGGTCGAGGCCGTCGAATTCGTCGCCGATTTCCGTGAAGTCGGTTGGGGCCGTGGTGGATACAACCAAGACCACGAATATTTCGGGAACCGGATGCCGATCTAGATTGCCGTCGGTTCAACAAATCGGGGCGGTGCGGCATTCATGCCTCACGCCTCAACGACAGCCAATCTTGTACGTCGATCCCAAAAAGATGTGCCTGACACAGTTCCGCGTCACCCTCTTGAGCGATCTCAGGATCGACCCATTCCAGGTATCGTCGGCCCGTGCTGGGGTCGGTCATGGTGATGCAGTAGTCGACACGATGCGGGCCGAATTGGTCGTCGACCCGATATAGCTGAGTGCCTTTGATGCCCGTGTCGATATGAACCGCGTCGAGCAGAGCCAGTATCTCGTCGGGTGGCGCGGCGGCTATGGCCATCAGTTGTTGATCAGGGTCGCTCAGTGCGAGGGCTTCTTCAGCGGTGACGGTGCGGTTGACGAGCCGATGATGAAGTTCGGCGTCGACCCAGACACCATCAAGGAAGTAGGAACCCGAACCATCTGGCCAGATCACGGCCGGACCATCGAGGCTGTGTAGACGGTCCAACGGAATCGTCATCGCTGGCCGAGGTAGGAGAATGAGTCCACCGTCGTCGACGAACGAATACCAGCCCAAACCGTTTTCGAAGGCGATGAGCATCTGGTCCCAGACCCACAGCAATTCCGGGCTCATATCCGCGGCGCGTGCACCGATGCCAGCCGCCACGTCGATGTAGGCAGACAACAGATCCTTGAAGAGATGCCGGTGGTCCCCTCCGCCGGAGGTGGTTGCCAGAGCGTTACATAGCGGTTTGTCGACGACTATGTCGATCTGGTCGGCGAGTACGCGCCGCGCTGATGCTTCCAACCCGTCGCGTTCAGCGAGGTATCTGCCTCGTGTGTGGTCGATGAATTGGCGGTTCAGATTCGTGCCCCTGGGCCGGCGCAAGGCATGTGCGTCGTCCGGCGACTCCGCGACGACAATCCAATCCGGTTCCGGCGCACCCATACCCACGAGGTACCGCCTGACCGCGGAAGTCACGATCTGCTCATTCCACCGGGGGTATGCCGCATCGATTGAGTCGAGGAGCTTCGATGCCCAGCGTGCGGCGGCCGCCGGGGCATCCATCAGTCGGCCAGGAAGTCGTGACTATCCCGAATTGGGTGGTATCGGCGCTTCCGCATCACGCGGTACGTTCCGGGGGACACGGGCAGGGTGCAGTGCTGATCCGCGTGGGCCTGATGTATCAGGCGTGCTGTGTCGTGCAACTCGATGAGCGTCTCGGCGCCGGTGACGATGACGTCGAATTCGTGATCCGATTCGAGCACGTGGTGATGTCCTGACTCCGAGTGCCCGACGATATGACTACGTACCGTTGATCGGTCACCAAACAGCACGCCGGATGTCGGGACCAGAAGCACTTCACCTTGACGGACCAATTCGCTCATCACTAAACACTGTGCTCGGCCTCCCCCGGCGCGGTATCGGTCACGTGGCCGACGTTCGGCTTCGTTTCGTCGAGTCGGTGGGCTCTGCCATCTGAAGGGAGGCAACGGTCGTCCGAACGGTGGACAGACAAGCGACGTTTCACCAATCTAAGGTTTGCTGGGCAGTTGCTCATTCGGTGCAGTTGTCGTGTCCCACCGGTCCGCACGCGAGGAGTCACTGCTCGGCGATGAGTACCAATGATGAGTCCCCCGCCGCTTGGGGGAAGCCGGCAAACGGGACGGCGTTTGGAACCGATATCGCCGAGGACGATCCGGCCCCAGACGCAGTGCCAGGGCCTCTGCTGGACGTCCTCGCTGCACAGGGAGCTGACGTTGGCGAAGCTTCAGCCCGGGCTGCCTCGGAGGAGTTGTCAGCAATGGCAGGCGCCCTTGAGCGGTTTCATGAGCGGGCAGAGCAGTATGAATCCATAATTCGCCGAATGCAGGCCCGCATTGAAGAACTGCAGGCAGACCAGGTTCGCGAGCTCTTGAAGCCGGTGATTCTCAAGCTAGCGTCACTTCACACAGAGGCAGCCGCTGCGGAGGAAAGGGCATCAGCGCGTGCCGACGACTCGGCGCGAAAAGATTTCGACTACTTCGTTTCGGAGATCGAGGAGACCCTGGGCCTACTTGACGTTGAGTCGATCGGGGTTTCGGCCGTAGATGAGTTCGACGCGAGCAGGCATGCCGCCCGCCGACGTGTCGAAACCGACGACCCGTCGCTTGACCTCAGGATCGCGAAGGTTATACGACAAGGCTTCACTTTCGTTGGTGCACAACGTGTATTCGTGCCAGCCATGGTGAACGTGTATCGCTACGTTCCGCCGGCATCGGCCGAAACCGAATAAGAGGAGTGAGCTGCTAGTGTCCGGTGACGTTTTCGGGATTGACTTGGGGACCACCTACTCCGCCGTGGCGGTGATCAATGACCTCGATCAGGCCGAGATCATCAAGAATCAGAATGGTGAAGACACCACTCCGTCTGTGGTGTACTTCGATTCTGGCATCGCTATCGTGGGGTCCGAGGCCAAGTCTTCGCTCATCGCCGATGCCGACAACGGTTGTGCACTCATCAAGCGCCACATGGGTACTGAGTTTCCGCAGGAATTCGCCGGTCAGACCTACAGCCCGGAGTCGATGTCGGGCGTGATCTTAAAAGAGCTCGTCAATGCGGCGAACCTGGAGCGGGCATCGGCGATCACAAAAGCGGTAATTACTGTACCGGCGTACTTCGGGGTCAAGGAGAAGGAGGCCACGAAGCAGGCTGGTGAAATGGCCGGCCTTGAGGTCATCGGCATCTTGGCTGAGCCGATCGCCGCCGCACTTTCGCTGGGTGTTCGCGGTGAAAAGCGGGAAACGATCGTGATTTACGACCTCGGTGGAGGCACGTTTGACACCACGGTCATGGTGGCTGAACCGGGCAATGTTGAGGTCATCGCAGTGGATGGCAACCGTAGCCTTGGCGGCGCCGACTGGGACGAGGCGTTGTCGCATGTCGTGATCGACAAGTTCAGGGATCAGGCGGGGCTTTCCGAAGACCCAAGCGACGATCCCGATTTCAAAGCGGAAATCCTACAAAAGGTAGAAGACAACAAGAAGCTGTTGACGCGGAAGCAGGACGTCTCGGTTCTCTGTCAGTTCGAGGGAGCGAAAGAAAAGGTCTCTGTCACACGTACCGAGTTTGAGTCGGCCACAGCACATCTCATTCAACAGACGGTCGATATTACTTTGCGTGTGATCGAGACAGCCAAGGAGAAATCGCCGGGTCTCGTGATCGACAAGCTGTTGCTGGTTGGCGGGTCGTCGCGGATGCCGATGGTCCATGACGCATTGACGGCAGCTGGCTTCGACCCGATTCCCACCGATTACGACCTCTCCGTGGCGAAAGGTGCTGCGATCTACGGCCAGGCGATCCTGAGTGGTTCGGTTCCGTTCGAAGCTGGTGATACGAGTGCGGCCGCGGGCAACGGAACTGGTCAGCCAGCGACGAATACACAACCTAAGTACTTCCTTGGCGGTGCCGCCACACTGAACATCAAAAATGTCCTGTCGCGCGGAATCGGCGTCGAGTTCGTGCGTGAGGAGGGCGGAAAGCTGGTCGACTACATCGGATTTCTCACGCACGCCAATGATCCGCTACCGGTCGTGGATACGTTGCTCGAGGCCGGCACGGCTTCGGATAACCAAACGGGCGTTCGTCTGCGCCTGTACGAGCAGGGAGGCGAGGTCGAGTCGGAGGACGTCGGCGCCAACAATCTGCTGAAGGAAGCCGAGATCACCGGACTCCCGCCGCTTCCCCGTGGCTCGGCCATTGAGCTTCTGCTGAGTGTGTCCAGCGAAGGATTGGCAACGTTGAGTGCCCGTGAGCCGAAGTCCGGTCAAGAGCTGACCATGGAAGCGAAGATTTCAGCGTTGAAGCCTGAGGAGATCGAAGCCGGTAAGGAGCTCGTCGGTGGGCTCCAGACCCGCTCATGAGTCTTGACGCCAAAGCCTACGACACCGAGGTTCTGAAGCCCCTCGCGAAAGACAAGGTGCATCTGGCCGAGATTCAACGCGCGGTTCGAGAACTGCAGAACGCCGGAGCCAACGCGGTTGCAGGGCTTGATCTTCAGGCATTGCTAGCGATCCCGGCGGACCGGAAAGACCTTGCCTCCCACCTCAGCTCGGTGGAGATGTTGCTCAACAAGCGCCAGACCATGCCAGCGGCGAAGCTGCTTAAGAAGCTGGTGGCGGAACTTAAAGTGGCCGGTCTCGATCTGACCGATACCGGGTTCTGGGATCAGATCCAGTCCGCCAAAACCGAGGCCTTCAGGGTCAAGGTCGACGAGTTCGCTGCTGCGGTAGCACTTGAGTACCAAGCGCTGAAGGTCATTACTCAAAAGCAGCTGGAAGACAAAGCGAAGGCGCAGGGCTTGGCAAGTGCTGTCTCGCCTCAGAATTTGGCTGTCGCGGTAGAGAGCGCCGGTATCGCAGTACGTCCTGACTTTCAGTTGCCCCAGGTGGTGATTCCTCGGGTCATCAGCGAGCTTTCGAAACACATCGAGCACCGCAGCGTCGTCGACGTTCTATTGCTGGGTGAGCTTGCAAAGCCTGAGTCAATTCGAGTGATCGATGCTCTCACTTTCGCCGGTGGATCGGCGATCACTGCAGCGCACATCGATGCGGCCAAGAAGGCGGCTGAGAGCGGTAAAGATTCGGACGCGCTACAGGCGGCACAGAAGGCGCTCGCGCTCATCCGCACCGACTTCCGTGACCCAGCAAGCCTCCATCAACTGGTACTTGCGACATTTGCAGCCACGGCGAAGGAGATGCTGGAACGAGGCGAGTTGTTGGCCAGCGCTCTTACTAAACTGTCTCGGGACACCGGATTGGATCGAGTCGACGCCGCGCGACTATTGACAAAACTATCCGGGTCGGCAAGCGCGCGAGGTCTCAACGATGTCACCAATTTGCTTGCCGAGGGCGCGCTCGCAGATGCTCGACGCACGTTCGATGCAGTTGCCAACGTAGAGCAGTTCGGAGCGGCTGAAGTCCAACGG
This sequence comes from Mycobacterium sp. E802, assembly GCF_001666875.1. Lineage (NCBI taxonomy): Bacteria > Bacillati > Actinomycetota > Actinomycetes > Mycobacteriales > Mycobacteriaceae > Mycobacterium > Mycobacterium sp. E802. The sequence continues at coordinate 96,083 of NZ_LZJD01000141.1, read as the reverse complement.
GTCGAAGAACTCCTGACGACTGCCGAAACCCGGAAGGCGACGCTGGTCAGCGATTACGAAGCGGCCGCGAAGGTGCAAGATTACGTGACCGCCGCCCGCGCGTTGAGTCAAGCGGTAGCCATTGACAAACAAGACTTGCGGTTGCAGAGCCAGCTCGACACTCTCCCGCCTCCGCCGCCGGAAAACCTGGTCGTGAAATCGCTTGAAGACGGAAGCGTTTCGCTTAGATGGAGTGGCGGTGCAGACGCTGATTGCACTTTCATCATCGTCTGCAATACAGATGGCCACCCTCCTGCGAACACCGCCGACGGTGTGGTGCTCGCCCGCGGTGTCACCGCCCAGACCTATACCGATGTAAAGCCATCCATAGCACAACGGATTCACTATTGCGTGTTCGCAGAACGTCGGGGAGCGGCGTCACGGCCTGCGTCAGCCAGTCACATCATCTTGCCGCCGCCATCCGAGGTATCGGCGAGCGCTGCACTGACCGAAATAACTCTCATGTGGCGCTTGGCTGCACAAGCGGTCGGGATTCAGGTCACGCAGATCAATCCGGACGGCACAAGCGCGCCGGTCAATGTGAGTGGCGGGAATCGCATTACGGTCGGCGGTTTAGCGACGGGTAGCCGTTACAGGTTCAGGCTTGAAGCGATTTACGTGCTCGGCGACGGTACCCGGGTGGTCTCGACGCCCGCTGCAGTCGACGCGATGCCGCGCGGTGCCATAACCGCGGTGACAGATCTCAAGATCGGCGAGGTCCGTCTGCCAGACGGGCGGGAAGGGCACCGTGCCACGTGGTCTGAAGTGGGCGGCTTTCCAGTCGAACTGTGGTCGTTTCCGATCGATGAGCAATTGCCGGCCGCAGGTTCCGAGGTAGTTATTGCCGACCTGGACATGGTCGACGGACGGCGTGTCAGCGGCGTAGTTGACTCATCTGCCAACCGTACGGGGCTGAGCTTCGGCAAGCTGCGCGAACTGCGTGTACTTGCAACGATCACGATCGATGGCGGCCGTGGCTTGATGGGCGACTCGGCGGTTGTTGGATCGGCTCCGAGTGTCAAGGAACTGCGGGTAGATCGCTACGGCAATGATCTCGTCGTTTCGTGGGAATGGCCTCACGGCGATTATTCCGCAGCCGTCACGTGGTCACAGGGCGGGGCTTCGCACTCAAATCGATGCACCCGGGCCGCATACAAGAATGACGGTGGATTCCGGATTGTCGATGCTGGCTCTGTCAACCGAGTATCGGTTGCGACGGTGGCGCACGGCAACGGTGCGGAATGGGTAGCCAGCCCCGTGGAGGTCCAACTGGCCGCGCGTCTTCCAATCGTCCGATATGACTTGTATATTCCGCCCTCGCGGTTCGGACGTCGAAGACCCGCGCGTGTCGTCGTGCACTCGGACGGCTATGCAGGCGCACTGTCTTTCCTTGTAGTCGCAAGGACGAGTTCGATCATGCCCTCACGGCCAGACGATGGTGACGTGATCGAACGGCTGGACCTCACCGTGGATGGAACGAATTCAGTCACAGCAGAATTCAGTCTGCCCAAGTTGTCGAGTCCGTTCTGGATCCGACTCTTCCCGGACGGCGCCGCGATCAAGCTTGAAGATCCGCCCACGAATCAGCTGAAAGGCTAGACGCGAATGGCATTCTTCCAACGCAAAGTTCCCTGCCCGTATTGCTACAACGAAATCGCGCCGACCGCTCTGGCAGTGCGCTGCTCAGGCCGTGCAGCGCCAGGAAAGGCACGATGCACCGAGGCGCCGGACAGCGCCCGAATTCAGTTCTTCTCCGACGGCACTCCCGTCCTTCCCGTCATAGTCGGGCCTGACCGGAAGCAGGTCCTCTCACGGTCTGAAGCGACGTGCCCAGACTGTGGGGCAGTGAGCGCCATTCGGGTATGTCCCGATTGTCATTCACGCATGCCCCGTAGCTTCGATGCCGATTCGCCCCTGTTCGGACTGGTGGGAGTGCGCGGGTCCGGAAAGACTGTGATGCTGGCAGTGCTCCAAAAGGAGCTCTATTCAACGATTGCACGACGCTTCGATGCGTCTATCGACTCACCGGGTGGCAAGACCGGCTTGGCTGGAGAGCTCGAAGCATTTCTTCGCGGCATGGAAGACAGCTCCAACGGAATGCTGCCAGCGCAGACGGCAGCACACACGTCCGGAATGACGATTCCGGCGGTCTTCGAATGGCGGTTTGCCAAGAAGTCTCTCGGCGGCAAGCTCACTCGTGACGCATCTACATTGTTTTCGTTCTATGACTCAGCGGGCGAGGACCTTGCGACCGAGGACCGGGCGCTGGGGCAGCACTACCTCGCAGCGACCAGCGGGGTCATTCTTCTTCTCGACCCTTTCGGGTTTCCAGGAAACCGCGAACGCGCGTTGGGCAGCGGCGTCAATCCAGAGAGTCTGACAACCTCACCGGAGACTGTTCTACGCGCATTGACCACCGTGCTGCAGACGGCTGAGAAGACGAAGAAGAACAAGAAGATCAAACAACCGGTAGCGGTGGTAGTTTCAAAGATCGACGCGTTCTTCGACGACATTCCAGACGACCACCCGATGCGCCGGCCGTCGTCGAAATTGCGTTACTTCGATGACACGGAGTCACTGACCATTCACGATCACGTCGCCGCGATGATCGAGCAGTGGGGCGGTGATGGCTTACTGCGCATGCTGGACAGCAACTACGAGAAGTACCGGCTCTTCGGAGCCTCGGCGCTCGGAGCAGAGCCTTCCTACCAAAACCTGAAGGTGAACGCCCGCGGCGTGCTGCCACACCGGGTGGGCGAGCCGCTGCTGTGGCTGATGGCAGACCGCGGATTCCTGCCTAAGGAAGGTTGACGTGTTCGATGTCACCGTCTACACGGACGCGCGTGCTGCGGAAGCACTCGACGGTGTTGCGGGATTCAACTTCATCGCGGCATCGTCGGGAATCACTGCGGCGGAACAGAAATTTGTCGCACAACGAATGTTGCACGTCGTCAAGTCGAGTTGGCATGTCGACAACAGCGATGAGCTCGCTCATCCGCCGAGCTGTATCTACCGGCCGTCCGATGGACGGTTTTTCCTCTCAAGGGGCAGGTCTATCGGCCAGACGGTGACCGCTCCCAGGCCGGGCAACCAGGTGACTCAGACGATCGTGACCTCGGACCCTGACGATTTTGTTCCTTATCGTCCTGCGCAGCTGTTCGCTGCGAGCGAGTGGAACCTGTCGAGAGATACTGAGGGAAAACAGGTTTCGCCGTGGCCTACCCCACTGGAAATCAATCCCGCGTATGAAGCCGATGGGCTCAAGGAAGCGCTGGTGGACGGATCGCCGTTCGGTCCCGAATTTCTGCCCGTGTTCTTGACAATGGTCGAGCAGGCTACCGCTGATTCAGGCAAAAAACTGATCATCGTCCACACTGAGCTGGATGTCGTGATGCGCTATATCGCGCTGGCGTCGCTGTTTCTAGATGCGGGACGTGCGCTCACCATGAGCTTCGTTGCGTTCGCTGAACAACCGCTGGCAGCGGTGGCTGATATCGTCGGCGCGACACCGCATTTCGGTGAAACACCCAGCGTTGATTCGGGTAGTAGCGCCTACAACGTGGTGGACGTACTGGCATGGCGGATGTCACCTGTCGAAGTGAGTTCGTCGGCCGTGCGACAGGCCGAATGGTTCATAGGCGACCCCTTCGATGCGTTGGCGGCGATCGAAGTCGCCCGTCGTTGGGAATCGGCACTAGGCGCCGACGTGGCAACCGACGCTGCCGGAATAGTGAGCTTCACCGAGAGCCCTGTGGCCTCTCCTCGTGACCGGTCAGCCGCTCTTCGAGCTGTATGTGGCCTCGTTGCAGGGAACCTCAGAGACGACTTGGCGATGTACTCGGACGAGCTGCTCGACGCCATCGTGACGAGTCCACCAACTTGCGAGGCAGATGTGCGCCTGGCCGCAGATGCGATCGGCACTTCTCACCAGGCCGGCATGGATGAGGTGGCGGCGGGAATTCTGTTGCCGACGTTGGAGGTGCTGGCCTCGCGTTCAGACCTCATACCTACGTGGGGCAATAGCGCCAGCACATGGCGGACAGGGCTCGGGCCGTTGCAATGGGAGTCGGAGGAGGCTCGAAGCCATGCGCTACGAGCACAGTCCGACATCATAAACTCCAGCGGTACTGCGGATTTGGCCGATGTGTTGATTACTGCGAAGAAAGCAGATCTGTTACCGAATGAGGGACATATCGCGCTGGCGCTCGACCGGCTGTGTGACTACTGGTCTCAGCATCCTGAACTGTCGGCTCGGAAGGATGACTTGCCGTATCAACCGGTACTCGGATCCCGGTTGGGCGCACGGATCGTGGCCGCACTTGAGCGGGATGATCAAGCCGTCGTAGACACATTTCTCGCTGGTTCTTGGGAGTGGCTCTGCGGCCCAGGGTCGGTGTTGTCGCGGTGGCAGGCCGCTGCTGCGGTCCGCTCGATGACTCCGGATCGACGTGCCCACGCAGTCGCCTCCAGCGGTACGCAGTTGCCGGTCGAGAGCTGGAAATTGGTGCTAGATGGGTTGGACATGCCGACAGGCGCCCCGGTTATCGTTGCGTGGTTCCGCTCCCATGCCGATGTTCCTGCCGACCTGAGTTCCTGGATATACCAAGGCCTAACGGCCTCACAGGCACGACACGAAGATGGTGATGCGGCCCGTCGGGTGATCTCCGCAATGCGTGAGGGGCGCATCCGGACGTCGGATGCCAAACTCGAACGGTTACTCACCGACGTTGACCAGATCGCAAAGGTATACCAGGAGGCGGAGCGACGGATCGGCGATGACCGGAACCCCGCGCTGCACGACATTGCGACTCGGGTGAGGTCATATGTCGCGTTCTTTGGTCCGGAGCTCGGAACTCTGTTGGTGAAGTCGGCTGACCGGCGTGGAGTTCAACAGCTGGAGCGTGTGGTCGGCGACTGGGTTGCGCCGTTCATCGACGCGGCGTTGACGCAAATTGCGCGGCGGGAAGGCGATGCAGGAAGTCTCGAATGGGCGCTGAGCCTATACGAGTCCGGCACAGAGCCACAGCGGGAAGCTGCAACCGAGTTCCTGTTGGCGCTCATGGATTCTCGAACAGGTCGTCAGCGTCTTGATGAGTCTCGGGCGAACATCGCGCGCAGTTGGATTCCTGTACTCGATGGGTTGATCGAGGAGTCCAGAAAAGGACGTCTCACTCGGAACATCATGCGGGGCGGCAAACGTCTCTTCACGAAGGATCGGTGAACCATGGATGAAGTAGGCGGTTTTCTTTTAGTTGCCGCAATCGTTGTCAGCGTAGTCGTCTTCGTTTTATGGGTGGTGTTGGCGATTCTAATGAGAATCCTGGCAATCCTCGTAATCTATTGGACCGGTGCGTTCGCCGTCGGGCTACTTGTCGGCATCCTGGGTGGCCTTGCCATTCCCATACGCGTGTTGCGAGGCCATGCCAAGGTCCAACCGTTGATCGCTACCCCGCAGGCGGTGGTCGCGAATAAGGTGATGGCCACGAAAGCCCGCGGGGCAGCGAAAAATTTCGGATGGGATCACGCTTGGCCCGTGTACAACCCTTATCAGGCGAAGAATGATGCCAGAGCGGTCGCTGCTGAAACTCGCCTGATCGTCACGTCGGTCTGGGCAGCAGTATCGCCTAGTCACTGGAACATCGGTAAGGGCGGCGCCAGCTCGGCGCTCCAGAAACGCGGTCTGGTCGCCAAGGCGAAGAAGGCCCTGACCAATTTGCCGGGGGCCGCCTGGCTTACTTTTGCTGCAGTACCGGTTGCCGGCGCGTTCCTCGGGGTTTGGATCTCGATCGTCTTCTGGCTCGCGGCCATGGCGGTGTTCGGTGGTGCGGTCTATGTCGGCCAGCAGGCATGGGTCATTGGTTACCGTTGGCTCGATCGTTTGAGGCGAAAGAAGGATCGCGCCTCGTTACGCTGCACAAAGTGCTATCGCGAGACAACGATGCCGAGTTACGAGTGCCCCAACCGAAATTGTGCGGTCATCCACCGTGATATCTCTCCGGGCCCGCTCGGTCTGATGCACCGCCGCTGCGAATGTGGCACAGGTTTTCCGACGACAGTCAGCGCCGCCGCGAAGAAGCTTCAGGCGGTTTGTCCGTACTGCGGAGAAGGTGTTGCCGAGGGTTCGGCGACACGAAGGACAATTCAGCTACCGACGATCGGAGCGATTGCGGCTGGGAAGACACGGTTCCTTGCCGCTGCCGCAACGGCTTTGAGTCAAGGCCTCGCAGAACAGGGTGGGAGCTTCACGCCATTGAGCGCCCCGGCAGGATCATTCCACCAATTGGCGCACAACCTGATGGCCACTGGACAGTCGACCGCGAAGACCCAACTGGACGACAACCCCGAAGCTCTGCCATACAAACTGGAAACTGGTTCACGACAGCTCGAACTCCACTTCATCGATGCTGCGGGCGAGTCATTCAGGAGCATGGACTCAACGCAGAGTCTCGGCTATATCGATACCGCGGATGTACTGCTGCTGATTCTGGATCCGCTTGGTTTGCCGGGAATTTATGATGAGGCCACGCGTGCGGGCGTGACACAGCGATTGCAGATCGCCACTGCGGATCAGGAGGATGCGTATGCGAGTGCGATCGACCGCCTCCGCGCCGAGAACGTCAAACTCAAGCAACGCCATTTAGGCGTGGTTATCACCAAGCTCGATGTCCTGCAGAATCTGCCAGCGGGAGCAGGGATGACTCCTGGTGATTCCCTCGGTATCCGGCAATGGTTGATCTCGGTGGGGCAGGATGGCTTGGTACGCCGATTAGAAGACGATTTCGAAGAGAACATCAGCTATTTCGGTGTGGACCTCATGCGACCGTCTGCCCTGACAGAACCGACGCATCCGATCCACGTCTGTCAGTGGGTTCTCGATACCGCGAACGCGAAGATAGTGGTCAACCCGGCGTTGGCTGCGATGGCAGTCGAAACAGCGTAAGGAATCGGTATGAAGAACGGACTTCCCGGAATCTACTGGAGCTTTCGATATGCCTGGAGTGTTGCTCACCTCGTAATGGTGGTGATTCTCGGTCTGTCGCTGACGGTCTGGCTGTTGGACGACGGCCGCGGAGCCGAACTGTTCAATGCCGGGTACTACTGGGTGCAGGATGTGAGCAATCAGCTCGCGTCTTTGGTGCCGTTCCCTTGGGGTTGACAGCCAAGGATGCGAACGCAATGACCGTGCATACGATCGGTATCGACCTGGGCACTACGTATTCGTGCGTGTTCAGCAGTTCGGGTGGGCAGGCCATGCTCATTCGAGCCGCAGACGGAGAGGAACTCACACCGTCCGTCGTCTATTTCGGAGACGACGGCTCAGTATTGGTCGGTAGGGAGGCGAAGTCTCACCTGCGGGACGATCCGAACAACGTCGTGGTAGGCATCAAGCGTCAGATGGGTAGGGAGTTCCCGCTCCAGTTCGGCGCTCACACGTTGACGCCCGAGGCGATTTCAGCGCTGATCCTCAAGCGGCTGGTGACGGACACAGCCGAAGTGCTGAACTGCCGTCTGGCCGATCTCAGGGCAGTGATCACTGTTCCGGCCTACTTCGGGGTTGCGGAAAAGGAAGCGACGTACAGCGCGGCAAGGATCGCTGGTGTGGACTGTCTGGAACTGTTGGCGGAGCCGGTTGCGGCGGGGTATGCCTATGGCGTACAGGAGGATACAGTCACCACGTCGTTGGTTTTCGATCTCGGTGGTGGAACTTTCGACGTCGCGGTTATCGGCATTGACCGAGGTAACCCACGGATTTGGGCTGTTGATGGTGAGACCCGATTGGGCGGCCTCGACTGGGACGCTCGTCTAGCCGACATGCTGTGGGAGCAGATCGAACAACAGGTCGGAGATGCTGATGACCTTCGTGACAACGAGGATTTTGTCGGTGAGCTCAACGCAGCTGCTGAGCAAATCAAAAGGCAACTGAGTCAGTCTGTTTCGGCGCCAAAGACAGTTCGCAACGGTCGCCAGAAGTTTTCGTTGTCGGTATCCCGCGACGCCTTTGAAGAAGCGACGCGGGATTTGGTGTTGCAATGCGGTCAGAGTGTTGACCGGGTGGTTGCGGCGGCAACCGCACTCGGTGCACCTGAGGTCGGACGAGTTCTGCTGGTCGGTGGATCGACCCGAATGCCGATGATCCGAGATTATCTGGCGCAGGCATTGAACGTGCCGGTGGAGATCAATGACCCGGACAGAGCCGTCGCCCGGGGAGCCGCGATGCTTGCCGAACAACTCGGCCGCCCGGGTCTGGTCAAACAGCCCTCAGACGTCACGCGGATAACGCCGGTTCTCCCGAGAGCGCTCGGCCTGTACATCCATTCGAGCCTTGAGCCGTGGCGGCCTGAGCCCTATATCCGAGCTGCGCTCGCTGCCAACACCCCGCTCCCTATTGCAAATCATGAGGTGTCTGTGGCCACGATCATGGACAGGCAAGAACGAGCTCGAGTCCGACTGTATGAGCAGGGCGGCGCGGTGGTCTCTGAACGTCCCGAGGACAACCGCTTGGTATTCGATGGAGAAGTTTCAGAGATTCCGCCGGCGCGTGGCGGTGCCGAAATCAAGCTGTTGATCTCGGTGGGCGTGGACGGCCGTATCTCGGTCCTGGCGCGGGGGCCGAAGAACAAACCGTTGCCGTTGGAGTGCTTTATTGAAGGCGTTCTCGATGATGACGAGGTCGAACGACAGACGCGGGCCTTAGCCGGACTCACGCTGTCGGACTAGGAACGGACATTCGAAATGGCTGGCTGGACCAAGAAGACCTTTCAAGCAGACCCGGTTACAGAATTTTTGCCGGGTCCCCACCTGGGTCGGCTGCAGGCGAGTTTTATGGGTGTGGTGATACTGGCCCTCGATGTCAGTGGCTCGATGAGTGGAGATAGATTGGACCAGGCCCGAAAGGGATGTCAGCGGTTCATCGATGAGGCAGTCCAGGACAAATACTCGGTTGGAGTCATTCTCTGGGACCACGGGGTGAGTGCCTTCACCCCTCCGCATCCCTCCCCCAACAATGCTCGCGACATGATCGCGTCGGCAGCTGTGAGTGGCGGCACGAACATTGTGCCTTGCCTACAACAGGCGCATGAAGCGCTGATGGAGCAGCCGGCTGGGGACCGTGTTCTAGCGGTGTTTGGCGACGGTGACCTCGGAAACCGGCAACAGGCGATCGCGACCGCTGAGCTGCTGAAGGCCGACGGTATCAGGATCATCACCTGCGGCCTTGGTGACGAAAGCGCAGCGCAGCTCGATGTGATTTCCACAGAGAATTCTGAGGCGCCCCGTACTGCCACAACGGCAACCATTGCCGAGTCGATTGCGTCGATGGCCGGGGGACTGGTGCGAAAGTCGTACTTGAGTTAGGTCACTGTCGTCCGATCGTCCGATATGCCCCATCTGCTGACGTTGATAGCGTCGACCCCGCCGAAACAAATAGGAATGGAGTTCAGCGTGGGTTACGACAATCGCTGCAAGGACTGCCAGCATGGAAGATGCTCGACCTGCAAAGGCGATGGCAAAGTCTGGGGCATGTCAGGAAATTGCACCAAGTGTCACGGGCAAGGTGGAACTCCCTGCGCGCGGCATCGTTGACTGGTTTACACGTAGTGCTGCAGCGGCAGCTCGGGTCGGTGTGATGCTGCGGCGCATTTATGCTCGATAAGTCGAGTTGCTGCCGACAAATTATATTGAAGGGAATCATGCCGTGCCGTGGTTGGGTGCCGCCTTCATAGTCCTCCTTGTGGTCGTTTTTCTAGCTGGGCTGACTGGCGAATTCGTCCAGGTCCAAATCCTGGGAAATGCCACGCCAATTGCGGAACGCGGCGTAGGGACGAGCTTCGTAACCGGCGGGATCATCTGGCTGGTCATCGGGTTAGCTATTTACCTTGTCCGGAGACGAGTTAAAGCTGCTAAAAACGACGCGAAGGTACTTCCGGCAGCCTCCTTCGATACCTGGAGTGATCCTCCGCCGCGCATTGCAGTTGAGCAATGGGAACAGCGATTGAATGCGTTGGCGCTCGAATCTGCAGCGCAATTGCAGTCCGCTGGCGTGCCGTTGTTCCGGTCGGAGTTCGCCCGAGATGGCCGTGGCACATACCGAGACTCGTTCTGGCTTATCGCAGTTGATGTAGAGCGCGCAAGGCGCGGCTGGTGGGCCTGTGATCCCGCGATCCTCGGGCAGTATGCGCCGCGCCAAAGCCGCGCTAGCGACCCGCCTGCACCGAAACGGGGAGATCTCGCAGGTAATTTCCAGGCGCAAGCACTGTTGTTGACGAAATCGGGGCGTTTATGTGTCGCTCGTTGCGAAGGCTGGTTCAAGTCATCGGGCGGTGTGGACGCGCAATGCATGGACATGCTTTTCCGTGCAGAAGAGCATTCGGAAGTCTCGCTTAAATCCCACGAATGGGGCTTATTCAACCATGGACGCTGGCGGCAGGATCCTAGCTCCGACTATCGGCGTGACGGTTTAGATGTCAAGGTGCAGTCAATTCAATTCGAGGAAAACTATTTTAACGATGGTCCGCGTTACCACGACGGACGTTACACGAGCTCGGCGGTTGCTGATTTTGTCAAGTCGGGTGGAGTCACGATGTGGCCGAAAGGATTTATCAGCTTCGACTACTGAACAGGGTTGGTGGATTCTGAAAAATCGCCCGGGTTTGATGCGAAATCAGCCCCCGGGCCGTTTATTGTCAGTCAAACGGATGATGTTTCCCAGATTTCGCACTTCGGCGTAACGCAGAGTAATGGTCCGGTGATACAACAGGTGTTCATTGGGTTTCCGGCAAAAATTTCTCGGAGGAAATATGTATCGCACCAAGTCTAGGTTCGCCGGCAGGTTCACGGTTGCTGGATTGCTCGCCGTATCGACAGCGGTGGCGCTGCCTCTGGCGCCGGCCACCGCTGACGCCGCGGCGACGGTGAAAGTCCGCACCCAGAAGATGTCTGCACCAAACCTCAACTCGGCGCAAAACGGGTGGTATGACGCCGGCACCAAGCTGACGCTCGTGTGCTCCGCACGCGGGCAGGCCGTGAAGGGATACTTCAGCTTCAACATCCCCAATGGTGGCTGGGATAACCTCTGGTACAAGACGTCTGACGGAAGTTATGTAGCGGACGTCGATATCGAGACTGGCACCCTTGAGTCCGTAGCGGGTGATTGCGGGGCGACCGCTGCGCCTGCGCCCGCTGCGAACGCTGACCGTGTCGGCCGGGCGCTGTCTTGGGCGCGAAACCAGATGGCCACCAACCCTAACGGCACGATTCAATGCTTTGAATTCGTCGAGGCGGCATACGGAACAAAATGGCCGGGCGCCACAGCTATGGAGTTTTACAACACGCTCAAGAATCAGGGAAAGATCGACACTGGCACCAACCCTCCCGCGGGCGCACTGGTGTTCTCCAGCGATCCACGGTTCGATCGCGGGATGGGCCATGTGATGCTCAGCGAAGGCAACGGCAAGTTCATAACCGCCAATTACTATAAGGCGCCCAAGATTCGGGAAGTGCCGTTGACCTACCCCGGGAATACCTACCTTGGGTGGGCCGTCGCGCCGTGACCGTAGCCGACTGCGGTACACACACGCGGACGGTACTGGTTCCCTGTTTATCGGCCCCACCAATCGTGGACCACGCGAGCGCCACGGACTCTGCGCCGCTGTCGAAATGCGCTTAGTGCGGTGTCGGCGGATCACGGTCGTCCGATAAGGCATCGACGCGCATGTCGGCGTTGATGGATCGATCAGTCGGATCACCTCGCGAGAACTTCTTGTGAAAGCAGTACACCGCAGAGGATTTCGGGAGACTCATCACAGATCGCCCCGGGTTTCAGCCACTCCTACAAGCCGGCGTGCACGAAACCCGGGGCGCAACTGTGGGAATTTCAGGCTGCGTACTCGCGAGCTCGAATGTGATCTGGATGTTGGCAGAGAGCGGGGTCTTTCAGGTTCGGAACGATGAACGCCAGCGGCCAAACCCATGCCAGGTAGTAGGCCGGCGTGAAGAAGAGCGCCGCGCCGCCGTTGATGACTTTCAAAGGTACGCCGTGCTTCTTGCGGTAGTAGGCCTTCGCCACCACGATTCCGATCACGATATACACCAAACCGATGATCGCTCCTATTAACAGTCCATCCATTGATTCCTCCTTCATGGCGTGGCGCGATCTGTGCGCTCCGTGTGAGGCTAGGTACTCAATTCGTGGATTGGCTATCCGCCGTGCGGATTACATGACTATGGGAGACATGCGAACGTCAGGGACTTCTCTACAACCAGCACAGCCGGCACCGGAGAAGCTTGTACGCCGAACGTATGAATCTGTGCCACTTATGTTCTCGGGCCTAGCGGGGCGGGGTGCATCGGTGATACATCTGTCGTATCGCCGAACGGTGGAGAGGCATGGGGGTCCCGATGAGCTTGTTGCTCCCACCGTTGCACGGCCGAAGTGGCTGTGCTTGCGGCGGCGTTGGTCTCGGCGACAATGGCAGAAGAAGATGCTGGAGCCGCTGTGAAGGCCGAAATGCGATGGATGGCCCAGTCGCATCTACGCGCTGTTGAACACTGCGACATGTCGGCCAGGAGATTGAAAGCAGCGTTGCGCCGGGGCCGCACCGCCCAGGCGCAACGCCAAAGCCTGTTACAACTCGTCGATGTCGACCAGACCATCTTGGATGGCCCGGATGGCCAGCGCTGCTTTGGTGCTCGCCGGTCGACCGACATCGGTGTACTTCTGCCGGATCCGTTGCAGGTGAGTCCGAACAGTGCTCGCCGTGATGTAGAGCGACTGGCCGGTAGTCGACTTGCTTTCCTCCTTGATCCAGCTCACCAACACTTCGATCTCCCTGGCGCTGAGGGCCGGCCGGCGTACCGGCTGGGCACGCCGCGGCGGCAGGTGCGCATGTTCGGCCCGCATCGTCCGGGTTGCATCATGCAGCTCGGACCGGGAGATCAAGGGCCTGCGCACGTGGGGAACCGGACGTAGTGGTCGGGACTTGCGGATCGGACTCGAAGTGGTGTGAGCGTGTTCCATAGAACCAAGAAGTACCGGCGTAGTCCGGTCGCTCATTGTCCACAGACAATGGGATCTCCGGCACGGTTGTCGCATCCCGACAGGTTTGAGGTGCCGTATGCGCCATGGCGAGGATGTGACGCATTCAGATGAAGACGCCGGATCTGAGTCGATGGTTCCGATCGCAATTCGTCGAGTCGCACACCTGGCGGGATGTGGATCTTGAGCACTGGTGGCAGATGCCGGGCGATGACTCGCGGACTGCCTCCCCGTGGCTGCAGCTGCCGGTCGATCTGGTCACTCGCGCTACGTTCAGCGAATGGCACGAGAAAGTAGCGGTGGCGCGGGTACGTCACTACGACAGGCTCCGCCCGTACGCCACCCGCGGTGTGCTGCTGGTGTTGATCGCTGGTGGCTTGGCGGTTCTCCGGGCTGACTGGTGGTGTTGGCTCATGCTGTCGCCGGCCCTGCTCCAGGTGGGGTTGGAGATGTACCTGTACCGATTCGTCCATGAAACGTTCGATGTACCGCGGCTCGCGGTTTTCAGGTGGATGCGAGATCTGGCGGACAATCATCACCGCACCAAGTTGCTCAATGCCACTGGCATTCTCGGTGCGCTGGCATGTCCACTCAACGTGCTCGCCGTGTCCATGTCCCCGCCGGGCGCAGATCTGGGGTGGGTGAAAGTTGTTGCTTTCGTGGCGGCTATCTTCTACCTGAATTCGGGTTTGAGCAGCGTGTTTCTCGACCCGGCAAATTACACAGAAACCAGCACCATGCCACCGGTGATGCACCGGATACGGCCTTACGCACCTTTACTGTCGGTGAGCGGTGTCGCTGGCCTCGCCGCCGTGGGCATCCATTTTGTCCGGTGGACCCCGGAAACTGAGCCGTTGGCCTACACCGCAGCGCTACTGACCCTGTTGTTGGGCAGCACCATTCGAAACAATGATCGCGCGGTGGCTGCAGGCGCTGTGGTTGGCCGCGAGGCAGTTGTGGCGGCACGCCGCGAACTCGGGCGTGTAGTGCACGATGATCTCAACGGCGCGAAAGTCGCGGTGGAGATGGTGCGTCAGATCCCGGAGGTTCCGTACCGGTCCTCAGTGGAACTGGCCGCGTTGGAAGCGTTTCTCACGCATTTCAGTACTCGCATGGGTATCGATGCTGCGCCCGCGCTGAGTTTGTCCGACCTGGTCGAGAAGATCGCTTCGCCTTATGGCGTGTCGCCAAGCGATATCCGTTGTGACATCAGCTGGGCCGCCGACATCAGACGAGAAAACCACGCGATCGCAGTACGAATGACCACTGCTCTGGTGCACAACGCGGCGCAAGCACTGCAAAATGAGGAGTATCTAGCTGTGCCCAGATCGATTTGGGTCGTCGGGCACACAACGGGTTCTGGACACGGGTTGCGTTACCATCTCGCGGTAGGCGACCGCCTACCACCGGTGACGCCGGAGCGTTGGTGTGCGCCTGGCACAACGTTGGCGGCGCTCAATGAGTGGCTCGATGACACGTTCAACGGTGAGCTGACTCAGGAACTCCTGGTGGACGGCACAAAACGTATTGTGGCGTCGTGGTATGACCGACCACCGATCAGGCGATATCAGGGCCAGATTGCCGGCGAGGCGAAATCATGACGGTTTACATGATCGTCGAAGACGATCCCACCAAAGGCACGGCCTATCGGGCATTCGAACGTCACTACCGCTCAGATGACGTCGAGTTTCGGATCATGCATTCGCCCAAAGTCGCGCTGGAAACATTGGCAGACACGCGAGAGAGATCTGAATTCGACGGTGTAATAGCCGATTTCGGACTAGGCGGCTGTCGACAGGACAACTGGCACAAACGGATCGAGATCGACGGACCCGACGGGACGCCGTACACCGTCAGTACCGGATTGGGAGTCCTCGACTGGGTCCACACCGTTGATCCCGAGTTGCATCTGTGGGCTTTGACAAGTGACAACGCGGCACACGCGCCGTTGTTCATGAGTGCGGCGGCACTGTGGTTGAATGCCAAGCCGCTCAGTCTGACCCGTCTGACGACCCCGGGAAGTGCGCTCGGCGACCGGACGCGCGATGAGTTCCTGGAACCGAACCGGTTCACGCAGCTCAATCCAAGTTGGCGTCGGATGGACAACGCGAGTGCTGCGTTGGCGGCGTTGTTGAACAGAGAACTCACCGCGGTCGAATCATTCGACTGGATTCATGCGTTGTCGAGCCTGAAGGGCCTGCACCGTGGTCTGATACCAGCACTGAACGAGCGTATTCAGTCGATCACGAGAAACTCGAAACTCAAAGCGTTCTCAAACACACTGGCGCCGGCCATGGCAACTTGGCAGATTCATCTTGATGAGATTTATGAGGGTTTTCCCGATATGCGACAGAAGACCCGCTGGCAACAGTTCGACCCGGACCGGCTGCCCGGTGCCTTGAGTGCCTGGGGTGAATTCAATCCGTTCACAGACTTTCTCGCCGACCACACCGAAACTCGCGAATTCTTCGCCGCCGAGGACGTACGTATCGCTTTGATGAAGTGGCGCGGTCGTGGTCAGCGGCCATAAGCACCGGTGCGTCATTGGTTTGAGGCAATGGGATCGTGAAGGTGACCCCGACAATGGGAGCGTGGCGAAGTACCTGACCGACTGGACGCAGATTGACGGTCTGCGGGTCGCATCGATCGGATCGTGTGACACACGTCGGAATGTCCTCGTGCTCATGGGATTACATGCCTGTGTCGACGCCTTCGAACTTGCCCGTGCCGCTATTTTCGCTGATGCGTGGAACGCGCGGGTGACTGTTGCGGATACGCCGGGATGCGGGCACGGGGGCGCCAAGCTCAGCCGCAGGGATCGAGTCGAATTGCGGCATGGGAATTTTACCAGCGTGGCGCGCAGGATGGTCGGCGCCGTCTGCGACTTCGAACCTCGGATCCGCCAACGTCCGATCACCGTGCTCGGATACTCGCTCGGAACGAGCATCGCTGCTGCAGCCGCGGCCGACCCAGGCCTGCTGCAGGTCCAACACATGGTGATGATCGAACCCGTGGCGACGCGGACAAGGAATCCGCTTCGACTGATGCGGGCGGTACGCGCGGAGGACGCCTTCACGTCCGGTTATCTGATGCGCAACGTGAACTCCTGTGGCGCCGGTCTATCCGACATTCCGGCTTCGCGCACTGATCTCGCCCTACTGGGATATGCGTTGAGTCGTGGTGGGTTAGGCCGAGACTTGCTGCGGGCAGACCGGATTCAGAGCTTCACCTTGCAGATCGTTCACGGCCGGGACAGTCTGCTGTGTCCAGCAGCCGATATCGACCGGCTGGCTACCGTATACCGACGGACGGGAATAGAAGTACGTGACATCACGGTTCCGGGCCGGCACGCCTTATGGCATTCGTGGCCTGATGTTGCGGCGATCGCGCGAGAGACGCGAAAGCAGTGGACGTAGCTGTAGTGGCTCGCGCAGCGAATCATTTTGGTGCTCAGTAGAAAAGGATTAAGAAAGGGAAACCGTGACGAGCAGTACGAAGGATATATTCGTGTCGCAGCTGGAGGCTCGGCTAAATGCCACTCTGGGGCCACGTGATCAGCAGTGGGGGTCGTTTCCGACCGCTGATCTGCCACTCGTGACCTGGCTGCGCGACGGCACCGTCTTCATCCACATGGGCGATGACACGAAACTCTCGGTGAGAGTCCCTTTGGTTAGCGGTCTTTCAGTGTCGTCGGGGATCCTCGACTGGATAAGTACCCGAAATTCGGCTCAATACGCGGGTCACTATTGGTTGAGGCCCGGAGCTGACGAGCATAACTGGCAGCTTGTGTGTGAGGTCAAGTTCCCGTGGGATTGGTTTGACCAGCATCTGGCCGACGTCGTCACTCAGGCGTGCCCCGGTCTGGGGACGGTCCTAAATCGTGATGTTGCGCCTGACTTTATTCGCCAGTTCGGTGGACAGCCCTGGTGGGATAGCGCCTGTGCCGCAGAGCATATGGGTGCTCAAATCCTCGCTCTACTCGATTGACTGATCGACCAGTTCATGAAGAGGCCTCGGTCAGTGAACTGGAGAATGCAGAACGTGCTCCCCGGAAGACGAAACTGAATTTTCGGTCCGTCTTCGGGGGAGCGCTTCAATATCTCACTGACGTCAGCCTAGGACTGGTTCTCAATGGCAACCGCTGCGAGGTGAATGTTGCTGTTTCTCAATGGTGTCGGATGCGCCTCGGCTTCGTGCCCGAGCGTCGTCCGGCTGGGCCGTAGGACGCCTAACATCACTTTCGAAGGTCTTTGGCCAGGTTGGTCCTGAATGCCCGTTCGAGGTCGCGCATGGGACTGCTCGCGTTTTCCTCCAAGTGCTGGCTCTGCCACTAGCGTCCGTTCGACGGACACGTGATTAAAGATCGTTGACGTCCACCAACCCGTCTTGAATCGCACGAGCGACTAACGCTGCTTTCGTGGTCGCAGGCCGGCCGACGGCGGCGTACTTGGCGCGTACCCGTTGCAGGTGCGTCCGGACCGTCGTCGGCGCGATATGCAGTTGACGTGCGACGCCGTCTTTGCTGTCGGTGCGGAACCACGCAATCAGCACTTCTTTCTCGCGAGGAGCGAGTTCCGGGTTTGGGCGAACCCCGTCGAACGGAAGAACGTGCATCGTGGAGCCTCCAGCTTAGGCGCGTCAGTCAGCAGTTATCGTCCGATCGGCGGACAGGAGAAACAGGTGGGCAGGACACCTAATTAACGGTGCTCTAAGCTTACTCTCAGCAAAAATTGAATTCGTCGGCAACATGTTGCCTGATATCGGAGAATTAGCTATGGACCGCAGTCTCCGCATCCTCGTGGCTTCGCCACTGGGCCGCATCGTGGCGCCGTCGGTAACTCAGGCCTTGCCTGCGGCAACAGTCGAACTGGCGGAGAACAGCGAGGCTGTCCGTCGTCAGATCATCGGCCGGGTCCGGTTCGATGTGGTGATAGCCGATCTGGTGTGGAACAACCCGGAGTTGGAGTTCACCTTTGATGGGCTCGACGTGATCAACGTCTTGCACGAGGCGAACCGTTTGGCGCCCGTCATCCTCGCCCGCCAAGGGCACAGCATGGAACATGATCTGATCGACGAGGCGCGGTTGCGGCCGGAGGTCGTGTCGGCCTTCCACAAATCCGCGGGTACCGGTGAGCTGCCGACCTTGATCCGGGATGCGGCCGTGGGCAAGCGGCATGCGGTGGCGTCGCCGTCGCCACGAAAACCTCCGCTCTACGAGTTGTTTCGCACCCGGAAGGGGCAGACGGCGGGGAGGATGGCCGGGGCGATAGCGGCCGGCCGGGCGACCGACGGTGCTTCGTTGGCAGCTGCCGCCGGTATCGGGATCAATACCGCCACCAAAGCGGCCACACATTATCTCGGCCCGATCATTATGCAGCGGGGCGAACACGATTCGGCGCTACCGCTTTCGTTGGCGGCGGTCTACCGCTGGTGCGGTCTGCATTCCCGGTACCTCGTGAGTTGGTGCCGCCGCCACGGGCATGCCGATGTCCTGCAAGCGCCGACTGTCGGGGCGTCGCGTACAGCACGATCTAGATCATCTCGTTCTTCGTCAACCACCGCATCACCGGCCACCCGATGAACACCGGCAACCAGCACGTCAGCACTCGGTAGAGCAGCACTGCGGGCACGCCGATCGCGGCCGGCACGCCGAACGCCGCCAGACCACCGATCAGGGCCGCCTCGACCGCGCCGACACCGCCGGGGGTGGGGGCCGCCGAGGCCAGGGTGCCACCGACCATGGTCACCACCGTGACGGTAACGAAAGAGGTGGTGCCGCCGAAGGCTTCGACGCTGGCCCACAGTGCCAGGGCCGCACCGAGAGTCGTGCCCGCGGCGCCCAACACGATCAGTGCCAGCCGCTGCGGTTCGCGGGCGAGTTTGATCAGGTCGGCGGTGACCTCTTCGAGCTTGGGGCGGATCGCCGAGGACAACCAGCGACGCAGTTTTGGCACGGCCAGGTAGGCGCCGACGAGTCCGAGGGCCAGCCCGGCGATCAGGTAGAGGATCGTGGCGCTGGGCACGAAGTGCGACAGGTCGGCCGATGCCCCGGCCACGGTGCTGAACAGGATCAGCAGGATCACGTGCACGATCACCTGCACGGACTGTTGCAGCGCCACCGCGGCGGTGGCGCGCATCGTGGACAGTCC
The DNA here is from genome assembly GCF_001666875.1 of Mycobacterium sp. E802. Lineage (NCBI taxonomy): Bacteria > Bacillati > Actinomycetota > Actinomycetes > Mycobacteriales > Mycobacteriaceae > Mycobacterium > Mycobacterium sp. E802. Next base: position 76,862 of record NZ_LZJD01000141.1, on the reverse strand, counting down.
ACCCTTCTGCAGGAACCGGGTGCTCAGGGCCAGACCGCCGACGCCGGCGGGCGTGGTGGTGGCGGCAAAGGTGTTGGCTACCTGCATGATCGAGAGGTGGCGGAAGCTGACCAGCCCGTCAGCGCAGGCCCACAGCGCGGCCGCCGCACCCACATACGTCAACGCCGAGACGGACAACCCGAGCAGGGCCCACGACCAGTTCATCGTGCGCAGCTCGGAGAAGAAGGTCGGCACGGTGCTGATGAAGGGATAGGCGACGTAGACCAGGGCCACCAGCAGCACCAGTTGGATCACCTGGGTGCGGGTGAACCGGGTGATGGTCTCGGCCTGGATCTGATCGGCACCGGTCTGGTGTTTCACCTCGTCGCGCGCGGCGGCGATCACGGCCTTCGCGTCGGGGATCGCCTCACGCACCCGGGCCGGCACGGCCGCCTTGGTCAGCCGGCGCGACGCGATGAGCACCGCGTCACGGCCGAACGCCTCGATCGCCGCGCTCACCGCCGATGTCGCGTCGTACAGCGCCGTGGTGGTGACGAGCAATTGGGCGATATCGGACTGCAATTGCGCGTCGGTGGCCCCATATTCGGCGCTGCCGAATCCGCCGAACAACACGGCACCGTCGTCGACCGTGATCTCCTTGGCACGCAGATCCCCGTGGGCGATCTGATGGTCGTGCAGGGTGCGCAACGCGTTCCACACCCGCCCGACGGTGATGTCCGCGGTGCACTGGTCCAACGGGATACCGCGTTTGCGGTTGTGCGCGTACAGCGTCCAGCCGCGGTCGAGCGCGGCCACCGACATCGTCGACGTGCTGGCCAACCCGAGATCGCCGATGGCGATGGCCATCAGGGCCCGGTGCTCGACGGCGCGGCGCATCGAGGTCTGCAGCGGCGCGGTCTCGTTGGAGCGCAGCCGCAGTTTGCGCCACACCTGCCGCACCGCGCCGCCGCTGCGTTGGTTGGGGCCGTAGAGCTCGACGACGGCGTGGGAGTCGGGATCTTGCGACGCGGCGTCGAGCAGGAGCGGGCCGGCCCCGGCCGGGCGGACGACGCTGAACGCGGAGACGACGAAGCCGCGCCGGGCCAACGCCCGCACCGCGCCGTCGAGGGGAACCTCCAGGGCAGGGGTGCCGACGATCCACACCACCAGCGCACCGACGAACCAGCCCGCCGACAAGCCGAGCAGTGAGCGGGCCGGCACGACTGCGCTGACCACCAGGTGGATCGGCACGAACGCCAGCAGCAGCGTCCACCACCAGCGCCGCAGCCGACGGGACAGCCAGGGCCCGGAGACCGTGAGCACCGCGGCGAGCATGCCGATCCAGCGCGGGTCGTCGAGAAATTGCGACAGCTGCGAGTCGAGCCGGTCGGACAGGTCGAAATGCCATTTGGGGGCCGCGATGCCGTTGGCGGTGATCGACAGGGACACGATGGTGATCAGCGCCGCCGCGCCATAGGCGCCCAGCAGTTTCCACTGCCGTCCCAGGATGAGGCTGACCAGGATGACGAACGGCAGCGCCAGGATCGCGATGCCGTAGGCCAGGTACACCAGGTTGGACTGGGTGGGGGTGAGCACCCCGACGATCTCGGAGATCGAGCGTTCCAGCGCCACCCATTCGTAGCGGGTGATCAGCGAGCTGGTGATGACCGTGGCCAAGAAGATCGCGGCGAGGGTCAGGCGCAGGATGTCGTTGGTGCGTCGGGTCGGCGGTTGCAGGAGGCTGCCGGTGACGGTGATATCCCGTCCGTCAACGCGCATGGTCCCCCTTTCTCAGCTGCTATTACCCGGGACCAAGGTAGCCGGATGAGTTGCCGAGATCGGCCATTGGTGGTGATCTGGACCGTTACGAATTCACATCGATCACTCCCGTCACCACGAGCGACAATTTTTGCCAGCGCGATGTGAGCTAGGCCGACAACAGCAACGAACGTGATGTAACTTCGATCGACATGCTGACGCCGAAGAGGCCGCTCCCGAGGAGTTGACGGTGGATGCGACACCTTTCGGGCACTATCAGCTGCAGAAGCTGATCGGCCGCGGCGGCATGGGCGAGGTTTACCAGGCCTACGACGAGGACACCGATCGCATCGTCGCGCTCAAGGTGCTGCCGCCGCATCTGGCTCAGGACGCCACCTTCCAGGAACGCTTCCGGCGAGAATCGCACGCCGCGGCCGGGGTGAGCAATCCGCACGTGGTGCCCATCCACGGCTACGGCGAAATCGACGGCCGGCTCTACCTGGACATGCGGCTCATCGAGGGCCGCAACCTCGGCGCCATGCTCACCAAGACCGGCAAGCCGCTGGACCCGGCGTTCGTGGTCGGGATGATCGAGCAGGTGGCCGAGGCGCTCGACAGCGCACACCGGGCCGGGCTGATCCACCGCGATGTCAAGCCGTCGAACATTCTGATTGCCGACAACGACTTCGTGTACCTGATCGATTTCGGTCTGGCCCGCACCGCCGGGGATTCCGGGATGACGACTGCCGGCAGCACCCTGGGCACGTTGGCCTATATGGCGCCGGAACGGTTCGACGGGGGCAAGGTCGATCCGCGCTCGGACATCTACGCCCTGGCGTGCGTGCTCTACGAATGCCTCACCGGGGGACGGCCGTATCCGGCGGACAGCCTCGAGCAGCAGATCGCCGGGCACATGGTGTCCCCGCCACCGCGGGCCTCGGAGAAGGATCCGCGGCTGGCCGCGTTCGACGAGGTGATCGCCAAGGGCATGGCCAAGAAGGCGTCCAAGCGCTATCAAAGTGCGGGCGATCTGGCGGCCGCGGCGCGGACTGCCCTCGAGGCCCGTGTGCGCACCACCGGCCGGTCGGGTCGCCATTCCGCGCAGCGGGTGCCGACGCGGTCGCGGATGTCCAAGAAGGTGGCCGCGATCGCCGGCGCGACGGTTCTGGTGGCGGCGCTGGGTGCGGTGGGGATCTGGCAGCTGCGTGGCAGCGGTTCGGGTCCCGACGCGCATTTGGCCGATTCGGCCTCGAAAACCGGTCCGGTGCAGGCGCCGACGGGTGCGGTGGCCGACATCGCCACGACCGTGCCCGACGACATCCGCGAATCCGGCCGGCTGGTGATCGGGGTGAATGTGCCCTACGCGCCGAATGAGTTCAAGAATTCCAGTGGCGAGATCGTCGGGTTCGACGTGGATTTGATGAAGGCCGTCACCAAGACCATGGGATTGGTGCCCGAGTTCCGCGAGACCGGGTTCGAGGGCATCCTGCCCTCGGTGGTCGACGGCAACTTCAACGTCGGCATGTCCTCGATCACCGACACCGCCGAGCGTGAGGAACAAGTCGACTTCGTCACCTACCTTCAGGCCGGCACCATGTGGGCGCGCCGTGCCGGCACCACGGCCGACCCGGGATCTCCGTGCGGGCTGCGAATCGGCGTGGCGTACAGCACGATTCAGCAAACCGCGGAGATCCCGGCGAAGTCCGATGCCTGCGTCGCCGCCGGACTGCCGCCGATCGAGGAAGTGGTGCGCACCCACCAGGACGAGGTGACGGCCGCGCTCATCGCCGGTGAGGTGGACGCCATGACGGCCGATTCACCGGTCACCGGGTTCGCGATCAAGCTCAGTGGCGGCGCGCTGGAGCCGGCCGGCGCCATGTTCGACGCCGCGCCCTACGGATGGCCGGTGGCCAAGGGCTCCGGGTTGGCCGAATCGTTGCGGTTGGCGCTGGAACATGTGATGGACACCGGCGAATACCGCACCATCGCCACGATGTGGGGTGTGGAGAAGGGCATGATCAGCCAACCGGTGATCAACGGAGCGTTCGGCTGAGGGCTGCGGCGTCTCGAGCGCGCGCGGCCACCGCCCTGGAGTCGAAAACCGCGGACAATCCTGCGCAGGGTCATCGCACGCGGCGGCCATGGCTCGTAGGGTGGGGTCATGAGCGGTGCCGCATCGCTGCCACCGGGTCCTCGATTGCCCCGGACGGTGCAGGCCGCGTTGATGCTGCGGTACTGGCCGCGGTTCGTCTCGGCCTGCCGGCGTCGTTACGGTGACGTCTTCACCCTGCGCGTCGCGGCGATGGGCACCGTGGTGTACCTGGCCGATCCGGCCGACATCAAGGTGGTGTTCGCCGGCGATCCGACGATTTTCCATGCCGGGGAAGCCAATTCGGTGCTCAGTGCGCTGCTGGGGGACAGCTCGGTGTTGGTGATTGACGAGGATGAGCATCGTGAGCGCCGACGCCAGATGTTGCCGTCGTTTCACCGCGACGCCGTGGCCCGCCAGATCGAGGTGATGCGTGAGATCGCCGCGGCCAACATCGCGGGCTGGCCGGTGGGCGCAACGTTCTCGGTGGCGCCGAAGATGGCCGAGATCACCTTGGAAGTGATTCTGCGAACCGTGATCGGGGCGTCCGACCCGGCTCGGTTGGCCGCATTGCGTACGGTCATGCCGCGGCTGCTCAGTATCGGGGCGTGGGACACGCTGGCGCTGGCCAGCCCGGGTCTGCAGCGACGCCGCCCGTGGCGGGCGCTGCAACGCAACATCGACGAGGCGGACCGGCTGCTGTACGCCGAGATCGCCGATCGTCGGGCCGACCCCGAGGTGGCGACCCGCACCGATGTCCTGGCCATGCTGGTGCGTTCTGCCGACGTCGACGGGCACACCATGACCGATCGTCAACTCCGCGACCAGCTGATGACGCTGCTTGTCGCCGGGCACGAGACCACCGCGACCGCGCTGTCCTGGACGCTGGAGCGGCTGACCCGTCACCCCGCGGTGCTGGACAAGGCCGTGCACGCCGCGCAGACCGGTGATGACGACTACCTGGACGCGGTGGCCAAGGAGACCTTGCGAATCCGGCCGGTGGTGTTCGACGTGGGCCGGATGTTGACGCAGCCGGTCTCGGTGGCCGGTTATCGGTTGCCGGCCGGGGTGATGGTGGCCCCGGGGATCGGCCTGGTGCATGAGCGCGACGACGTCTATCCCGACGCCGACCGGTTCGACCCGGACCGGATGGTCGGTGCGAGTGTGGGGCCCACCACCTGGTTCCCGTTCGGCGGTGGCAACCGGCGTTGCCTGGGCGCGACGTTCGCCATGGTCGAGCTTCGGGAGGTGCTACGCGAAATCCTGTGCCGGGTCGATCTTTTCGCCACGTCAGCCGCCGACGAACATCAACGCGTCAAGCATGTCACGTTGGTGCCGCATCGCGGGGCGCGGATCTGCGTGCGGGCGCGTCGGGAGGTCCCGTCGGCTGCCGAACCGCTGGCAGCCAAGGGTTCGTAGTCACATCAGTCACATCAGCACCGCTGAGTCGGTTGATGTGTCGGTTGGAAATGCAGTATCGCCGGTGATATCAGGTTTCCAGCCCCATGCCCGCCTCCAGAGCCGGGACGGAAGCAAGTCACCCGATCCCGTAGTCAGGCAGCGCCAGGTTGTCGCGCACACTGCCCGCGAACAGCCCGGCGATCGGACGGCCCAGGTTCATCGCACGCAGCGCCACGTCGCGGAACCACAACCCGAACCGCGTTCTGGTGGCGAAGAATCCGAGCATCCGTTCGGCCCCGGCCTGCTTGCCTTCGATGAACGGCCGCAGCAGCGATTCGTAGCGGTCGAAGGCGAGGCGGTGATCCCCGTCGGCGCGCGCGAGTTCCCCGGCCAGGGCATAGGCCTCGGTGATCGCCAGCCCGGTGCCCTCGCCGCCGAGCAGCGAGATGCAGCCCGCGGCGTCGCCGATCAGCAGCACCCGGTCGTGTGACCAGCGTGGCATCCGGATCTGGCTGACCACGTCGAAGTAGAGATCGTCCACGTCGTCCACCGCGGCCAGGATCTCGCGACACTTCCAGCCGGCATCGCCGAACTGCTTGTGCAGCTGCTCCTTTGGTGTCAGCCCGGCGTCGTGGTGATCGCGGAACACGAACAGATACATGGTGCGATCACCGCGCAGCGTGAACTGGCCGATTTGTCGACCCGGGACGCTGTAGGTGAGATAGGCATCCGACGTCCCGCCGCGAGGACCGTCGACCACACAGGCGGCGACCTTGCAGCCCAGATAGTGCTCGAATCGCTGCTCGGGCCCGAAGACCCGACGACGCACGACCGAGTGCAGGCCGTCGGCGCCGATCACGAGGTCGAAGTCATCGGCCGGATGGTTCTCGAACGTCACCCGCACCCCGTCGGGGCGTTGGTCTATGCCGGCGACGCTGTCGTCGAACACCGTCGGGACGACGTCCTCGATGGTGCGGTAAATGGCGGCGGCCAGGTCGCCGCGGGGCAGGCTGGTGAAGTCGTTGCCGATCATGCGGCGGAACACGTCGACGCGCAGTTCGGCGTTGGTGGAGCCGTCCGAGCCCAGCGAGCGCACCGACTGCACGTCATAACCGGCCTCGCGGATCGCCGATTCGATGCCCATCATGCGGGCCACCCGGTAACCGATGCCCCAGAAGTCGATCATGTAGCCGCCGGTGCGGAAAGCCGGCGCTCGTTCGATCAGGGTCGGACGGTGGCCGGTGCGGTGCAGCCAATGAGCGAGTGCCGCCCCGGCAACCCCGGCTCCATTGATGGCGATCCGCATGACAATTCGATGCTACGCCCGCCTGTACACAGCTACGCGTGCCAAGCTGACGCCATGGCTGCACCACGTAACCCGCTCCGTGCCGATCTCGTGCTCTCCGGTGGCGGAGTCAAGGGCATCGGCCTGGTGGGCGCCGTCGTCGCACTCAAGGACGCCGGCTATGCGATCGAGCGGGTGTCGGGCACCTCGGCGGGCTCCCTGGTCGGTGCGGTGGTGGCCGCGGCCGCGCAACGCGACGACATGACCGGTGAGCAACTGCGGGAATTGGTGCTCAACGTGCCGTATCACAAGTTTCCCGACAGCGGGCCGATCGAACGGATTCCCGTCGTCGGCCCGGCGTGGGGACTGCTGCGGGAGACCGGGATCTATCGCGGGGATTTCGCGCACGACTGGATCCGCAGCGAGCTGAAGAACCTGGGCGTCAGCACGTTTGGTGATCTGGCGATCGACGACAAGAACCTGCTGCCCGAGCGGCGCTATCGGCTGGTGGTGACGGTGACCGATGTGACCACGGGCCAATTGGTCCGTCTGCCTTGGGATTACCGACGGGTCTACGGGTTGGATCCCGATGAGCAACTGATCGCCGACGCGGTGCGGGCGTCGATGGCGATACCGTTCCTGTTCCATCCGGTCACCCTGAAAACCGCTGACGGACAACCCTGCACGCTGGTGGACGGCGGTGTGCTGTCGAACTTTCCGATCGACTCCTTCGACCGTCCCGACGGTGCCGAGCCACGCTGGCCGACCTTCGGGGTGACGGTGGTGCCGTATCTTCCGGCGCCGACGGCCGAGCAGCTCATTCCCGGCCTGGGAATGCTGCGGTTTGGCAAGCCGACGTTTTTGGAGAGCCTGCTCACCGCCATGTTGGTCGGTCACGACCAGGCCCATCTGAGCCTGCCGTGGGTGAAGGTGCGTGCGATCGAGGTGGATTCGACCGATGTCGGTGTGCTGGATTTCGACATCACCCGGGCCGAGGCCGAGGCTCTGTACGACAAGGGTTATGCCGCGACGACGCAGTTCCTGTCCACCTGGGATTGGCCGGGCTATCTGGACCGGTTCCGCCGCGCGACCCGGGTGCAGCCCTAGACACTCAGCGCAACTTCACCATCCGCGTCGTCGAACTCTCGTCCAACTCGACCACGTCGGCGCGTGACCGCAGGAAATCGCTGAACGATTTGAAGCCCAAGGATTTCTCGCTGAAGGACGGGTCCATCCGCTTCATCTGGGCCTTGACCACGGAGTTGTGCAGCCACTCCACGTCGTCTTTCTCCAGGCCGATCTGCAGGGCGCGGGTGAGCAACGCGGTGGCCTGGTCCTGGGGATCAGGATCCTCGGCTTTGCGGGGGCGTTTGGGCGCTTTGGCTTCGGGTTCGGGAGCCGAGGTGGGGATGCCGGGCAGTGAGTCGTAGACGACGAACTCGTCGCACGCGGCGGCCAACATCCGGCTCGAGGAGCCGGCGACACCGATGCCGACGACGTAGCGGCCCAGCCGTTTGCAGCGCTGCGCGAGCGGGATGTAATCCGAGTCGCCGGCCACGATCACCACGTGGGTGAGGTCGGGCAGGCGGAACATGTCCTCGACCGCGTCGACCGCCAGCCGGATATCGGCGCCGTTCTTGCCGTATGCGGCGGCTGGGAACAGCTGCACCAGGTCGACCGCGCGTCCGACGAGCTGCAGCCGGTACTCGGCGTTGACCTCGGCCGACCAGTCCGCGTAGGCACGGGTGAGCACCAAGGTGCCGAAAGAAGAAGCGAAGTCAAGGATCGCGCCGATATCCACCGTGGCCTTGGTCAGCTTGTCCGGATCCAGACCCTTGGCCTTGTCCTTCTGAAAGGAGTTGCGGCCGTTGACCTGGTCGTAACGCGAGATGACAATGTTGTCGAAGTCGAGGTAGACCGCGACGCGGGTGGCGGGTTCGGTCATGGTCCCAGTCTGACAAATCTGGCCTGTGTCGGTATGGGCAGTTCTAAAGTGGGAAGTACTTTCTCGCTGTGAGTCCGCGAAGGAGAATCGAGAAACCGGCAGATGCTTGCGCAGGCTTCGGGTCATTTTCCCGATGTCGTCGTCACCGCGATGACATCGACCACTTCCCTTGCGCCTGAAGCCGAGGACACGTGGCGCTTGCTGCTCGAGGGCCGCAGCGGGATTCGTCCGCTGGACAAACCATTCGTCGACGAGTTCGACTTCCCGGTGCGGATCGCCGGGCAGCTCACCGAGACGTTCGACGAGATCCTGAGCCGCATTGAGCGGCGCAAGCTTTCGTACATGGGGCAGATGTCCACGGTGCTGGGCCGTCGGCTCTGGGAGGTCGCCGGGTCACCCGAGATCGACACCCGCCGGCTGATGGTCTCGATCGGTCTGGCGCTGGCCACCACCGAAGAGATGATCCTGCAGTACGATACGTGGAAGGAAAAAGGGCTGCGCGCCGTCGCACCCACCTCGATCCAGAAGTACATGCCCAACGCGCCGGCGGTGGCCGTGGCGTTGGAGCGGCACGCCAAGGCCGGTGTGATGTCGCCGGTGATGGCCGACGCGTCCGGTGCGTCGGCGATCGCGCACGCCTGGCGCCAGATCATCCTGGGGGATGCCGACATTGCGATCTGCGGTGGGGTGGAGACCTGCATCGAGGCGGTGCCGATCGCGGCGTTCACGCAGGCGGGCTTCATGTCGACCGACAACGACGATCCGGCCGCCGCGTGCCGCCCGTTCGACAAGGACCGGCACGGCATGGTCTTCGGTGAGGCCGGGGCCTTGATGCTGATCGAAACCGAGGAGCACGCCAAGGCCCGCGGCGCCCCGATCCTGGCCCGGCTGCTGGGTGCCGGCATCACCTCCGACGGCTACGACGCCATCCGGCCCGATCCGACGGGGGAGCGCGCCGGTGACGCCATCGCCCGGGCGGTGGAGTTGGCCGGTCTCGCCCCGGCCGACATCGACCACGTCAATGCGCATGCCGCCGGAACGTGGTGCGGGGATGTGGCCGAGGCCAGGGCCATTCACCGTGCCCTCGGCTCGTCGACGCCTGCGGTGTACGCGCCGAAGGCGGCGTTGGGTCACTCGCTGGGGTCGGCCGGCGCGGTGGAGGCGGTGCTCACCGTGCAGGCCCTGCGTGACGGGATCATCCCGCCCACGCTCAACCTGAAGAATCCGGACCCGGAGATCGACCTGGATGTGGTCGTCGACAAGCCGCGCCAAGGCGATTACCGGTATGCGATCAGCGATTCGTTCGGGTTCGGCGGGCAGAACGTGGCGTTGGCGTTCGGTGCCTATTAGTCCTCTTTGGTGAAGGTGAACTGGGCGACTTCGGAGATGCCGCGGCGGAAGAAGTCGGCGCAACCGGTGATGTAGCGCATGTAGCGGTCGTACACTTCTTCGGAGGTGGTGGCGATCGCCTCGTCACGGTGGGCAACCAGATTCGCCGCCCAGGTGTCCAGCGTCCGTACATAGTGGGCGTTCATCAACTGCAGCTGTTCGGTGTAAAACCCAGCGGCCGAGGAGAACTCGTACATGTCGTCATCCGAGGGCAGCTGACCGCCGGGGAAGATCTCCTTGCCGATGAACCGGGTGAACTTCATGTCGCTCAAGGTGATCGGGATGTGGTGTTCCCGCCAATAGTTGATCGGATGGGTGAAGATGGTCTCGATCACCATGCTGCCGTCCTCGGGCAGCACCCGGTACGCGGTGTCGAAAAATGCTGCATACCGGGACTTCCCGAACGCCTCGAAGGCCTCGATGCTGACGATACGGTCCACCGGCTGGTCGAATTGTTCCCAGCCCTGCAGGCACACCATGTGTGAGCGGTCGGACTCGACGTGGTCCAACAGGTTCTGGTCGAAGGCGTATTGATTGCGGCTCAGGGTCAGGCCGATGACGTTGACGTCGTAGCGTTCCAGCGCACGTTTCATCAATGCGCCCCAGCCGCAACCGATGTCGAGCAACGTCATGCCCGGTTCCAGGTCCAGCTTGTCGAGGGCCAGGTCGATCTTGGCCATCTGGGCTTCTTCCAGTGACATGTCGTCGCGGTCGTAGAACGCGCAACTGTAGGTGCGTGACGGGTCCTGGAAGAGCCCGAAGAATTCATCGGAGAGATCGTAGTGGGCTTGAACATCCTCGAAGTACGGCCGCATCTGGGCCGTCCCCGCCACACCGTCGGCCATGCGCACTTACCTCCCCGTTGGTTTATGCCTTCTCGCAGGTGAACTGGCACACGTCGGTATAGCCGTCACGGAACAGGTCCGCACATCCGGTCAGGTACTTCAGGTAGCGCTCGTAGACCTCTTCGGAGGTGATCGCGATGGCCTCGTCCTTCTTGGCCTGCAGATTGGCCGCCCAGGTGTCGAGGGTGCGGGCATAGTGCGGACGCAGGCGCTGCTTGCGGGTGACGTGGAAGCCGGCCTCGGTCGCGCGGTCTTCGACCATCTTGATCAGCGGAATGCGGCCCCCGGGATAGATCTCGGTGACGATGAAGCGGAAGAACCGCATCAATGACATCGTCGTCGGCAGGCCCATCTCGGCCACTTCTTCCTTGCTGGTCGAGACGATGGTGTGCAGCAGCATCACGCCGTCCTCGGGCATCAGCTCATAGGTCTTCTTGAAGTAGTCGGCGTACTTCTCGAAGCCGAAGTGCTCGAACGCGCCGATCGACACGATCCGGTCGACCGGTTCGTCGAAATCCTCCCACGGTTGCAGCCGTACTTCTTTGCTGCGGGGGCTGTCGGATTCGGCGAACCGTTGCTCGATGTGGGCGAGTTGGTTGTGCGACAACGTCAACCCGATGACGTTGACGTCGTACTTCTCCACCGCGCGCATGATCGTCGAGCCCCAGCCGCAGCCGATGTCGAGCAATGTCATGCCCGGCTGCAGGCCCAGCTTGCCCAGCGCCAGATCGACTTTCGCCATCTGGGCCTGTTCCAGCGTCATGTCGTCGCGCTCGAAATAGGCACAACTGTAGGTCTGGGTGGGGTCCTGCCACAGCCGGAAGAAGTCGTTGGACAGGTCGTAATGGGAGCGGACTTCGTCTGCCGTCGACCCGTGTCGCTCACCCGGACGCGCACCGATGTACGGTGCTGCGGTTTTGTCTTTGTGCTCAGTAGCTGTCACTAGCCGCCCCGTACGGTCTCGGACTCGGTAGCTGAGGGGCATACCGCTTTTTTGATACGCCGTGACCGGACGTTACTCCTTTAGGGTCACGCCGGGTACCCCTTGGAAAAACTTGATCCCGGTGATCTTGAAATGCCGGGCGCTGCTTGCGGATTCAAACAGTCGGGTCAGTCTTCGGTTTCCTGTCGGCCGACCAGGTGGCGCGTGCCGGTCGGGCCGAGTAGTTCGCGGAACGCCTGGACGGTGTATCCGACGACGACGGCCTCGCTCTTGGCGCGGGTCGTGGCCGAGCGGGGCAGGCTGAACAACGGGCCCATCTCGCCGAAGTAGTCACCGGGGCCGGCGACTTTGATGATTTCCTCACCGCCACTGGATAATTCACGCACGATCTCCAACTCTCCGGCGGTGACGACATAGATCAGATCACCCATCTCGCCCTGGGAGAACAGCACCTCGCCCGGTTCGAGCGTGACGGCTTCGGTGCTCTGATGTTCCACGGCGACGTGCGGGACGAGCTCGACCACCTGATCGGCCAGCGGCAGGATGCGGGTGTCGTGCGTGGCGACGACGACGACGCGCTCGCCGCTGGCCAGCTCGCGGATCAGCCGCAGCACCTCCTCGACCTGGATGAAATCCAGATGGGCCGTCGGCTCGTCGGCCAGGATCAGTGGCGGGTCGAGCGCGATGGCACGGGCCACGGCGACGCGTTGCTGCTGGCCGCCGCTGAGATTGCCTGGGCGGTGGTGCAATCGGTCTTTCAGCCCGACGCGGGTGAGCAGTTCCATGGCGCGTTCGCGGGCGCCGTAGCGGCTCATGCCGGCCGCGCGCAGCGGCACGATGACGTTTTCCAGGGCGGTCAGGCTCGGCACCAGGTTGAACGCCTGGAACACGATGCCGACGGTGTCGCGGCGGTAGTCCGACAGGCCCTTCTTGTTCAGGCCCGTCACGTCGATGTCGCCGAACTCGATGCGGCCCGCGGTCGGTTTCAGGATCCCGCCCAGGCACGACAGCAGGGTGGTCTTGCCGCAACCGCTGGGGCCCAACAGGATTGCCAACGAGCCGGCGGCGACCTCGAGATCCAGGCCGTCGATCGGGCGCACCGCGTAGCCGCCGCTGGAGTACTCCACGACGAGGTCTTTGACGAGAAGGCCGGCCACGTCAGGGTCCTCGGAACGCCAGGGCGGGGTCGATGGTGACGGCGCGGCGCAGTCCGGCCACACTGGCCAGCAGGCCGATCCCGACCGCGAGGATCGGCAACGCGACGAAGGCGGCCGTGGGCACGTCGCAGCGCATCGGGAACGGTGGGCCGAGCACCAGGGATAGGCCGGCGCCCAACAGGGCGGCCAGCAGCGCCACCGTCACCGCCTGCATCGCCAACCCGGCCATGATGGACCGGGTAGCCACTCCGACGGCTTTGAACACCGCGAAGTCGCGGCTGCGTTCCAGCGCGGACAGGTAGATCACCGAACCGACGATCAACGCCGCGACCGCCCACAACAGGCCGGCCATCAGGCTCATCGCCTGCTTGGCGCCGCGCAGGGCGCGCACCATGTCGTCGACGGCGCCGGCCCGGTCCACGATGCGGAAATCCGGTGGCGTCTGCTGCGGGGTGCCGAGGATGCCGACCGACGAGATCAGCTTTTGGCCCGAGAACAGCAGTTGTTGGGCGCCGGGCACGGTCAGATAGATGTTGTCCTGACCGGCCAGGGCCGTGGAGTCATCGACCAGGCCGACGACGTGTAGCTTCGCCGCGCCGACGTCGATGTCGGCCCCGATCGGGCGGCCCATCGTCGTGGACACCGCGACCTCGTCGACGGCATGCGGCGCGCGGCCCTCTTTGAGGTGTGGCGCGCCCGGGCCGTCGTCGGGCACGCCGAACACGTTGACGTTGCGAGGGGTGCCGTCGGCGGGGATCGTCGAGGAGCCGTAGACCAGCGGCACCGCGGTGTCGACCCCGGGCAGGCGGGCGGCGATCTGAACGGCGTTGGGCGGCAACGGCGCTGAACCCAGGAAAGGCCCGGCCGCGCCTTCTTTGATCATGAAGTGGTCGAGGCCCAGCGCGTCGACGCTGCGTTCGGCCTCCACGCGGAAACCGTTGGCCAGCCCCGTCAACACCAACGTCATCGCGAAGACCATCGCGGTGCCGACCACGGCGATCATGAATCGCCGTCGCCGCCACTGCAGATCGCGTAACGCCGCGATCAACACGTCGGTGTCTCCTGCATCGCTTTCGACGTTACCGAGGTGGTTGTGGCGGGTGGTAGTTATTGGGGCATCTTCTCTTTGATCACAGGGGCCACAGTGGTATCGGCTGTGGGACCGATAGGCAGTCTGGAAACCTGATATCGCCGGTGATATCAGGGGTGGTGACTCGGCCTCCTGCAGGGCAACTGCGTCAGTGCGCATCCTGCCAGGACCTGCCAGACCTCCGGGAGCCATCGTCCGGGTGGGCTATGACCATTCGGTGGCCGTCGTGAGGAAGCGCTGAAGTGCGGAAAGACGTCGTACGGCCTCTTTAGCAAAAGATGTCGAACGACAACAATCGGAAATGTCGTCGAACGACTGCAAGGAGCGGGCCATGCAGATCAAGACAATGGGTGACGTTGGTGCTCTCGTTCGTTCTGCTCGCACAGCTCGTGGAATGACTCAGGCTGAGCTGGCCGCGCAACTGCGCATGAGTCGAGATTGGGTCGTCAGGCTGGAGAAGGGGCACCCGCGACTGGAAGCGCAACGCGTGCTCGATGCACTTCGCGTCCTCGGTGTGAGTCTGGAGGCGACCGCGCCCGAGATGCCGTCGAGTGCCCGCAAACGTACTCGGAAGGAAACCCCGGAGAAGTCCCCGCCTGCCGGAACGGTTCCCAGAACGCTTGATCCGTTTGACGCGCTGTTCGGCACAAGGAAAAGATGATGGCGGACAGGACGCTGCGGGTCTACCTGGACGGGATCCCGACCGGTACCGTGACGCAATCTGCCCACGGGGCTCTGCGTTTCACCTACGACGATGAGTATCTCGAACGGCCTGATCCCACACCGTTGTCGCTGTCCTTTCCCATTGTCGAATCGGCATCGGGACAAGGCTATTCGGTCCTACCTTGAGGGCCTGCTTCCGAACAGTGAAGGTGCGCGACAGCGGTGGGGACGCGAGTACAACGTCTCGCCGAACAATCCTTTCGCTCTGCTCGCTCATGTCGGACGCGACGCGGCCGGGGCGGTTCAGCTTCTCCCACCTGACGTCGGTCCAGCGGACGCCCGCGCACGGACCGGTGATATCCAATGGCTCAGTGAGACCGAACTCGCAGATCTCGTCCACCTGCTCGCCACTCATCAAACTGACTGGGACCCAGGAAGATTCGGAGGTCGGTGGAGCCTCGCCGGCGCTCAACCCAAGGTCGCGCTGTTCCGGGACCCGCAATCAGGGCAGTTCGGGATCCCCCGTGACTCGACACCGACGACCGTGATCGTCAAGCCTGCCATCACTGATTACGCACTGCACCACATCAACGAGGCGCTGTGTCAGCGCGCTGCCACCGAAGCCGGGCTGCTCGCCGCCGAAGTCGTGGTGAGGGAGATCGGTGACGTTCAGTGGACGAACTCCGCAGAGACCTTCCCAGTGCGTTCGAACGCGCTGCTGCTGTTTTGCCAGTGAGCCTGCAACCTGAGGCGCAACGCATGGCGGAGCGGATCGTCGAGCATGTCTCGGGGACATGGAAGCCGAACCTGAACCGCTGAGGAGAGCGAGATGGCGGCATGCCTTCGTGAACTTCCGGGTCTATGCCGACGGATCACGAACCGCGTCTACGCGACCCGCACCTTGGATGCGGCGGTGTGGGAAGCTGAGCCGGCCGTCGGCGAGGCCGCACCAGGAGCCCGTTAGCTCGATACGGGGATTTGTGCCCGCTCCCCGTACCCTTCCCTCGTGGACGCGATCGATCCTGACCAGCTCAGCACGTGCCTGCGGGTGCTGTCCGAGGTGCACAAGTTGCCTCCGGAGCACCCTGATGCCATTGCTGTGCGCCAGGCCACCGCGAAGATGTTCAAGGAATTGAAGAAAGTTCGCCGGGCCGCCGCACGCGAGCGCGTCGCGGCCGCCGATCGCGCCGTCATCGCCGCCACCGCCACGGGGGCGCCGGGACGGATCGACGACGAAACCCAAGGTCTGCCGCTGGTGTCCACCGCGGTCGGGGCCACCGCGGGCACACTGCTGCGCTCGCGGGCCTGCTACATCTGCAAGAACCATCACACCGTCGTCGACGCCTTCTACCACCAGCTGTGTCCCGACTGCGCCGCGATCAACCGGGCCAAACGCGACGCCCGCACCGACCTGACCGGGCGTCGGGCACTGCTCACCGGCGGACGCGCCAAGATCGGCATGTACATCGCGCTGCGGCTGCTGCGCGACGGCGCGCACACCACGATCACCACGCGATTTCCCAACGATGCGGTACGTCGCTTCGCCGCGATGGAGGACAGCGCCGACTGGTTGCACCGGCTGCGAGTGGTCGGGATCGACCTGCGGGACCCGGCCCAGGTGGTGGCCCTGGCCGACGAGGTGGCCGCGCAGGGACCGCTGGACATCCTGATCAACAATGCGGCGCAGACGGTGCGTCGGGCGCCGGGCTCGTATGCCGCGTTGGTCGAGGCCGAGCGCACCCCGCCGCCGGCCCTGGTCGACGTCGTCACCTTCGACCACGTCAGCGACGCGCACCCACATGCCCTGGTCGGCAGCCTCGGCGAGCACCCGTCGGCACATGCACTCACCGAACTGGCCCTGACCGCCCGCAGCGCCTCCCCGGAGCGGATCTCCGCCGGCACCGCCATCGACGCGGGTGGGCTGCTGCCCGATACCGCGCCGGTGAACAGTTGGACCCAACGCGTGCACGAGGTCGACGCGATGGAACTGCTCGAAGTGCAGCTGTGCAACCAGACCGCGCCGTTCATTCTGGTGAGCCGGCTGCGTCCCGCGCTGGCTGCGTCACCGGCCCGGCGCAAGTACGTGGTGAACGTGTCGGCGATGGAAGGTCAGTTCAGCCGCGGCTACAAGGGCCCGGGGCACCCACACACCAACATGGCCAAGGCCGCGCTGAACATGCTGACCCGCACCAGTTCCGGGGAGATGCTGGAGCAGGACGGGATCTTGATGACGGCGGTCGATACCGGCTGGATCACCGACGAGCGTCCACATCCGACGAAGCTGCGGCTGGCCGAGGAAGGTTTCCACGCGCCGCTGGATCTGGTGGATGGTGCTGCGCGCGCGTATGACCCGATCGTGCGTGGGGAGCGGGGCGAGGATCTCTACGGGTGTTTCTTGAAGGACTATTCGAAGAGCAATTGGTAGGAATCGGATCGGCCAGACAAAGCCACGCCTCCGGATTGGGAAGCCGCAACAGGTAGGGCAGCCGGGAATCTTCATCCGGATTGAGGGCTATGAGCATCTCCGCCACACCGCGATTGCGCCGGTTGAGCGGCTGTGGCCAACGATGTGCCCGCGGAACCCGGCGGGGCGTGGCTGCTCGCGGCGTGCGTGTTGGCTAGCCTGACGTCACCTCCCGAAAGCGAATTCTCAATGTTGGTTGTGCACGGATTCTGGTCGGCCGGCGGCTTGTGCGTGTGGGCCGAGGATTCGGACCGTCCGGTCAAGAGCGCAAGTCAGGCGTTGCGTGCCGCCCGTCCGCATCCCTTCGCCGCGCCGGCGGAGGTGATCGGCTCGATCCACGCCGGCAAGCCCGGCAGTACGGTCTTGCTGTTGCCGTCGCTGCGGACGTCCCCGCTGGACTCCCCGGAGCTGTTGCGGCTCACCCCCCGCCCGCCGTCGCGCAGCGCACCCGCTCTGCTGCCGTGGACGGTTCCGACGATCTGGCTTCCGGCGGTATCAGCGTTGGCGCTCCTGGATGAGCCGGCCGTCGACGTACGCTACGGCGAGTCGGTCGCCTACTTCGCCGATATCGCCGACTTCGCGCGAAAACTGGTGGCGCGTGGCCGGATTCTTCCGGCGCTCGGCATCGACGGACACCAGCCGGTCGGGTTCTGGCGGCCCGTCGTGCAGGGCGCGGATGTGATGGAATTGAACGCGATCATTGCGGCCATGCCGCCGGTGTGCCGGGCGGAGTCGGATGCGCAGGCGGGTTTGGCCACGTCGGCGTTGGCGGCGTTCGTCGACGAATTGGCCCGTGCCGCGATCGCGCCCGCTGACGAGTTGCTCCCTCCACGGCGTGGCCGGCACCCGAAACGTCTTCCGGTAGAAGAAGAATGGATTAACGCGCTGACGGCGCCGGACGGCAGGTTCGATGCCGAGTCGGATGCACTCGACCGCTTGGCGGACGCATTGGCGCCGTGGGATGAGATCGGAATCGAGGAACCTGGTCCGGCTCGCGCCACCTTCCGGCTGGCCGAGGTGGACTCCGACGATGACCCGGCCGGCTGGCGACTGGAGTTCCTGCTGCAATCGATCGCCGACCCCAGCCTGCTGGTGCCGGCCGAGCAGACCTGGGATGACGACGGCAGCCTGCGGCGTTGGCTCGACCGCCCCGAGGAACTTCTGCTCACCGAGTTGGGGCGGGCGGTCCGGATATACCCCGAACTGACCTCCGGTCTGCGCACCGCGCGTCCCTCCGGTGTCGATCTGGATGCCGAAGGCGCCTACCACTTCCTGTCGACCGCGGCGCCGCTGCTCGACGACGCCGGCTTCGGGGTGCTGCTGCCGTCGTGGTGGGACCGCCGCCGCAAGCTCGGTCTGGTGGTTTCGGCGTCCACCCCGGTCGACGGTGTGGTCGCGACGGCCGGCCGATTCGGCCGGGAACAGCTCATCAGTTTCCGGTGGGAACTCGCGGTGGGGGACGAGACGCTCACCGAGGACGAGATCGCCGCGCTCGCCCAGACCAAGGCGCCGCTGATCAGGTTGCGCGGCCAGTGGGTGGCTGTCGACCCGGAGCAGTTACGCCGCGGGCTGGACTTCCTCAAGCGCACCCCGACCGGGCAGGCGAGTCCCGCCGAACTCCTGGCGCTGGCGGCCCGCCACCCCGACGACACCGACACCCCGCTGGAGATCACGTCGGTACGGGCCGACGGCTGGCTGGGTGATCTGCTCAACGGCGCTGCCGCGCAATCGCTTCGGCCGCTGCAACCGGCACCGGACTTCGTGGCGACGCTGCGCCCATACCAGCAGCGGGGCCTGTCGTGGCTGGCTTTCCTGTCCGCCCTCGGCCTGGGTGCCTGCCTGGCCGACGACATGGGCCTGGGCAAGACCGTGCAGCTGCTCGCCCTGGAGTCCGCGCAGCGTCACGACGAACCCACCACCGCGCCGACCCTCCTGCTGTGTCCGATGTCGTTGGTTGGCAACTGGGAGCGTGAGGCCGCGAAATTCACACCGGCACTTCGGGTTTACCAGCACCACGGGGGTGACCGACGGCACGGCGAGGCGCTGGAAGAACAGTTGGCGCAGGCCGACCTGGTCGTCACCACCTACGCCACGGCCACCCGGGATATCGACGAACTCGCGCAGTATCGGTGGAACCGGGTGGTCCTCGACGAGGCGCAGGCCGTCAAGAACAGCCTGTCCCGCGGGGCCAAGGCGGTGCGCCGGCTCGATGCCGAGCATCGGGTCGCGCTGACCGGCACCCCGGTGGAGAATCGGCTCGCCGAATTGTGGTCCATCATGGACTTTCTCAACCCCGGACTGCTCGGCTCGTCAGAGTCGTTCCGGGCCCGGTATGCGGTTCCGGTGGAGAAGTACGGTCAGACCGAGCCGGCCGAGCGGCTGCGCCGGGTGACCCGTCCCTACATTCTGCGGCGGCTCAAAACCGACCCGACCATCATCGACGATCTGCCCGACAAGATCGAGGTCAAACAGTATTGCCGGCTCACCACCGAGCAGGCGTCGCTGTATCAGGCCATCGTCGAGGAGATGATGGAGAAGATCGAGAGCACCGACGGAATTGAGCGGCGCGGCAACGTCCTCGCGGCGATGACCAAGCTCAAGCAGGTGTGCAACCACCCGGCGCAGCTCTTGCACGACCGGTCGCCGGTCGGTGCGCGCTCGGGCAAGGTGATCCGGCTCGAGGAGATCTTGGAGGAGATCCTCGCCGAGGGGGATCGGGTGCTGTGCTTCACTCAGTTCACCGAGTTCGCCGAGATGCTGGCGCCGCACCTGGCCGCCCGGTTCGGTCAGGATGTCGCCTACCTGCACGGCGGGGTACCGAAGAAGCGGCGCGACGAGATGGTGGCGCGGTTCCAGTCCGGCGAGGGGCCGTCGATCTTCTTGCTGTCGTTGAAGGCCGGTGGCACCGGGCTGACTCTGACGGCGGCCAATCATGTTGTGCACCTGGATCGGTGGTGGAATCCGGCAGTGGAGAACCAGGCCACCGACCGCGCTTTCCGGATCGGTCAGAAGCGCACCGTGCAGGTACGCAAGTTCATCTGCACGGGCACCCTGGAGGAGAAGATCGACGACATGATCGAGCAGAAGAAGGCGCTGGCCGATCTGGTGGTCGGCGATGGGGAAGGTTGGTTGACCGAGCTGTCCACCGGGGAGCTACGCACCCTGTTCGCCTTGTCGGAGGGGGCTGTCGGTGAGTGACTGGTATCCCGCCTCGCGGCCCCGTCCCGTCGAGAGCGGGTTGAAGGCCCGCAGCACCCGGGGCGCCATCGCGCAGACGTGGTGGTCGCAGCGGTTCATCGAAGTGCTCGAAGGCATGGGCATCGGCAGCCGGTTGCAGCGCGGCCGCAACTATGCCCGCCGTGGTCAGGTGATCTCGCTGGAGGTGGGGCCGGGCCTGGTCGCCGCGCAGGTGCAGGGCAGCCGGGTGCGGCCCTACCGGGCCCGCATCGGGATCACCGCATTCGACAAGAGTGAGTGGGCACAGATCGAAGCCGCGCTGGCCCAAGACGCCTTGTACACCGCGGCGTTGCTCGCCGGTGAGATGCCGGCCGACATCGAGGGCGTGTTCGACGCGCTGGATCTGCCACTGTTTCCCGCGACGGCCCGGGAATTGTCGCTGGATTGCTCGTGTCCCGACAGTGCGGTCCCGTGCAAGCATCTTGCCGCGGCGTTCTACCTGCTGGCCGAAGCGTTCGACGAGGACCCGTTTGCGATCCTGGCCTGGCGTGGTCGGGACCGCGACGACCTGCTGGAGAACCTGGCGGCCGCCCGCGCCGGTGGCGGCTCGGCGGTCGATCGGGCCGAGCCGGCCTGCCGGCCGCTCGCCGACTGTCTTGATTCTTTCTTTATGCGGCAGAACACGATTCCCGTCTCTGCTCCTCCTGTGGCGTCATCGGCGGCGCTGCTGGATCAGCTGCCTGACATCGCGGTGGCCGTGCGCGGGCGGGCGTTGGTAGAGGTGTTGCGCCCGGCGTACCTCTCTTTCGATGCTCGGCCGGCCGATGGTGATGCTGAGGGCGTCTGACTTCAGGTCGAACGTGACCACTCGGCCGGCATCCACGGGTGTCGCGTGGCCTGGCGGCTCAGGCTGCGGCGCATGAGGTGGTGTGTAGGATCGTTACACATGAGTAGCCGTATTCAGGTGATTCTGTCGGAAGCTGAACGTGAGGCGTTTCGTCGCCAGGCTGCGGCCCGCAAAATGTCGTTGAGCACATGGTTGCTTGAAGCTGGACGCAAGCAGCTCGCTGCCGAGCAAGCCGGACCACTGCGCACGGTTGCCGAGCTACGCGAATTCTTCGGGTCGCTGCCGGATGAACCGGGTGTCGAGCCGGATTGGGACGAGCATCTCCGGGTGATGGCAGAGTCGCGGCGACATGGTGCGTCGGCTCCATGATCTTTGTCGACACGAGTGTCTTCATGTATGCCGTGGGTCGGGAGCATCCACTGCGCCAGTCAGCCCGGGACTTCCTCGAGCACAGCGTTGAGGCTCGCAGCCGGCTGGTCACCTCGGCGGAAGTGTTGCAGGAGCTGCTGCATGCCTACATTCCGGCGGACCGAATCACCACCCTGGATGCGGCGTTGACGCTTGCGCGATCGTTGACCGAGGTTTGGTCGGTCGAGGAGGCCGATGTGGTGCATGCTCGCACGTTGGCTGACCGTCATCGTGCGCTCGGTGCCCGTGACCTCATCCACCTGGCCTGCTGTCAACGTCGCGGTGTCACCGAAATCAAGACTTTCGACCGCGCTTTGGCCAGCGCGTTCGGCTGAAGGGTGGATCCTGGCGGACGTTTCCAGCGCTGCGTGTGCCGGTGGGCTGGCCGTGGGCCTGGATCCGGATTTTGCGCTGTCGGCGCCACCCGCGTTCGTTACGTGGTGGTGCGCATCACCCCGCGATCGGGCGACGCACATCGAGCTGCGCCAGGTCGGCTGCGATACGCCCGGCCGACCAGCCGGCCCCGTTGGACACCGACATCGTGCGGGCGCTGGTCACCGGGAAGAGTCGGTTGGTGAGGTCCTCGGTCGCCTGGCTGTGCGCGGCCAGCACCGGCAGCAGCGTGCCGCGGTCCACCTCGGTGGCCACCGTCGTCGAAGTGGCGGCGAGGCGTTCACCGATGCGCTCGGCGTACGAGAGAAGAAACGACTGACGAAACGAACGCGTCCGGGTCTGACCGCCACTGGTGGTGCG
This sequence comes from Mycobacterium sp. E802, assembly GCF_001666875.1. Classification (NCBI taxonomy): domain Bacteria; kingdom Bacillati; phylum Actinomycetota; class Actinomycetes; order Mycobacteriales; family Mycobacteriaceae; genus Mycobacterium; species Mycobacterium sp. E802. The sequence continues at coordinate 54,669 of NZ_LZJD01000141.1, read as the reverse complement.
ACCCACCGCCAGCATCGCCCGGTTAGCCTGGACCAACAGTGAAGTAGACAGCAGCTCAACGAATTCCAGGTCGCACTCGACGCCGATGACGGTGACGAACCCGAGCTTCTCCGCGCACACCAACCGGCACCGGTTGGCCGTTGCCACCGACTGCACCAGTGTTGCCTTGGCGCTGACGTAGGGATTGTCGATCCAGATCCGCCGGGCGGTCGCCTCCGCGGCGCGTCCCTGCTCGTGATCACGGATCGCGTGGTGCAGCGAGTATCTGCTCATCAGCTCTTGCGCCTTGGCCGAAAAGGCTTCGGCTTCTTCGGGAAACTTGGTGGCCTCTGCCTTGGCGAGCAGCCCGCGCACCCGGCTGAGCGCCTTCGAATCGGCGGTGGACACCGGCACCGACGAATGCTGGTGCGTGCCGGGCAAGGGCAGCAGCGGTTCGAGGGTCGGAAGGGTGCCCAAGAGCCACAGCACCTTCAACACGATCGCCAACACGGCCTCACGTGCGAGACCGTTTCGGCAGGCCCAGTCCCGCATCTGCGCAGCGCCGCGATCACTATCCGTGGACAGCGCGGCAAGCTCGGCACGCCATCGTGGGTGCAGGGTGGCGACGGAGTAGTGCCGGGACTCCCGAACGACGGCCTCGTCCAGGTAGCCGGCTGCCACTGTGTCGAGACGGCGACGAGCGAACTCGTGCAGATCATTGGGTGACCACCCCGCCTGCCATGCGTTGCTGATCGCACCGGCCAAGGTGCCTTCGGCGGCAAGGTCGAGATCGTCTGCCCGGCCGGGGAATTCGTCGAGCAGCTCGGTGGCGTGGAATTCCGCATCGTGGTAGGGACACAACGCGAAGTGGTACAGCGCGGCGGTGAGGCGGTCGAGGAGGGCGGCCCGGTCGTACCCGGGATCGGTGCTCCAGCGTTCTCGTTGTGATGATGCGCGGCGGCGGTCCTTGTGCTTGGCGGCGCGCTTCTGGCGGTTGCGGCGGCTCATGGCTGGAGTCTGGTGCAAGGGTCTGACAAGTTGCCTCTGCTGCCGCGCATCAGCGTCGTCCACGGCGACATCGCCAGGCAGATCGCGAAGGCGGCGGGCTGGCCGTCGGGCTGGATCACCACCGGTGAGGGGCATGCTGGTCGCGTTCGACGCGGTGCCCGGAATTGGTCAAGCGGGAAGGGTTTTCGATTCGTCCCGTTCTCACTATACGGCGGGAGGTGGGTCTTGCGGCAAGGCCCCTGGCGTGCTGCACAATCGTCCGATCCGTGACGAGATGGGGGATGTTGTGACGAGTACGCCGAAACCTTTCGAACTGCACGAGTCGGGTGCGCTCCTGCACGGCACCAAGGCCGACCTGGCGGTGGGCGAGTACCTGGTGCCGGGACGGGAGTCGAATTACGAAGCCGGTCGGATCATGAACCACGTGTACGTCACCCGCACCTTGGACGCCGCGGTCTGGGGAGCCGAGATGGCCGTCGGCGAGGGGCGGGGCCGCATCTACATCGTCGAACCCGAAGGTGCGCTGGAGGACGACCCGAACGTGACCGACAAGAAGCTTCCGGGAAACCCGACCCACAGCTTCCGCACCCGCGAGCCGGTGAAAATCGTCGGTGAGCTCACCGATTGGGTGGGGCATTCACCCGAGCAGATCCAAGGCATGCGCGATGGCCTGGCCGATCTCCGGCGGAAAGGGCTCGACGTACTCTACGACTGACCTCTGCGATTGTCGGTGGCTCGTGTGACGATGCGCGGTTCACTCAAACCAGGAGGTTGATATGAAGCGTGTAGTGGTGGCTGCGGTGACGGTTGCGATGGCCGTCGTGTTGAGCCCGGTGGCGTCGGCCGAACCGTCATGGACGATGCCGAACCTGATCGGCAGGGATCTGCAGGGCGCGCAGGATGCCATCCAGTCGTTGACCCACGGCGAGGTGTGGTTCAGCAGCTCGACCGATCTGACCGGGAAGGGTCGCGCCCAGATCAGCGACCGCAACTGGCAGGTGTGCACTTCCACGCCACCGCCCGGGGCGAAGTTCTCGGCGTCGACCGAGATCGACTTCGGGGTGGTGCGGATCGACACGGAGGAGTGTCCATGAGGCCTCGTCCGTAAGGCACTCGGCAGGCTGCAGTGGGTGGACGCCGGCGGGTGATCCGATGGCGTCCACCCAGGTGGAATTTGCACATCGATAGTGCCGGCAACGGCCGTACGCTCATGGGCATGCGATTCGGGCCTGTCACCGTGCTCTTGATCGCGCTGTCGGTCGGCGTGGGTGGCTGCACCGGTGCGCCCGACCGCGAAGAAGAAGCACTCGACATCCGCAGCCGCATCGCGGCGATGCCGGGGGTGTCCGACGTCGACTTGATCTATGACAACGGCGTTCTGGAGGGCACCCGGTTCGAGCTCGACGTTGCCATGGACCGAGCCACCGATGAGCAGGTCGGCGCGGTGGCCGCGCAGCTCGATGAGCTACGCGGCACAGACTTCGCCAAGTTCGACCAGTCGGTGAAGATCGTTGTGGCCGAAAGGACGTCGATATCCGGCGGTGCCGACCTGCCCGACGACATCCGACCCGTGACCGGGCTGATGCGCAGGCTTCGCGCGGCCGTTCCGGCTGGGGAGATTATGTGGTTCAGTGGTGCCGTGCCGGACGCCTCGAAGATGCGGATCCTGGAGGCTGAGTCTCCGGATGCCGCGGTTGACGCCGTCTTGCGGATTTTCGCCGACCGGCCGCCGCGCGGGATCGAGGTCTCCGCAGCCGACCGGGTGGCCGATCCGCACTGGATGATCGTCAACCGGTTCACCGCTGCCGACAAACAGCGCATCGACGGGCAATTGGCCGCGGCGGCGCCGGCCGATCCGGGGTGGATCGGTGTCCGTGACGGCAGGATCGACCACCTCACCTTCGGTATACCGACGCCGGCGACCGCCTACGACGACGTGGTGCGGACCATTCATGCGATCGGGGCCGGTCCGGACAATCCGGTCAGCCTCACCTGGGCCTGGCACGGTATTAAGTACCGCTACGACGAGCCACGCTGGGCGGGCAGCGCCATGATCGGCAAATGCGACTACGTCAACGGTGACCGCACCAAGAGCGAACCGCTCGTGCCCGATGCGTTGGCCCTGCAACAGCGCATCCGCGACGAGTTCGATACTTGCCTCAAGTAGCGGCTGGACTCGGGGTCAGCTTGATCGCGGCGAGGTGCTCACGGTCGACGGCGTCGGCGAACTCCCGCAGGGTGGGCATCCGGGGTTCACGGAACGTCAAGCCCATCATCCGCTGTGCGCGTTTGACGCCGTAGGACTCGGCGCAGCGGTGGAACAGATCGGCGGCGGTCGCGTGGTCCTCGATGAGGTTGCCGTGCATGGTCGTGGTCTGCCCGTCATGCAGGACCTCGGCGGTGGCGCCGTTGCGGAAGTTGTATTTCCATGGCGCGTCGGTCATCGCATAGAGGGTGTTGTCGATGACATGGGCGCTCAACGGAATCACGTACTGCCGTCCGGTCTTTCGGCCGCGGACGGTCAGCACCATGAATTGTTTTCGCGCAGCGCCGGCGAACGGCATGCGCAGAAGGAACCGCAGCGCCGGATTGACGACGCGCATCATCGCCTGTGGTGGATGGGTCACGGTGACCATGGGCGATTGCTCTGTCATGACCTCACGCTAGGCGGATTGCTCGACGTTGCCCAGGGTGTTGGCGGTGCGATTGCTTGACGGTTTCTCGCGGCGGGGGCACGGCTGTTGGTCGGGCGGTCCGATGAAGCGGCCGCAGCGATGTTCACTCGTCGGAGATTGATGCCGTTAGGTTTTCTTCGTGTCCGAACTGAACCTGCCCGATCCAGCGAACTGGCCCAAAGCAGACAAACGCGGGGTGTGGGCGGGACTCGCCGTGTCCGCGGGCATGGTCTACTTCCTTATCCAGGGGTTCCTTGCCGGACTGCGCGGCAACTACTTGACGACGGTTTTGATTCTCGGATTCATCACATTTCCAGTCCTGATGGCGGCTGTGCTTCTCATGGCCGCATCCGGCAAGACGCAGACGCGAGCCTCCACCGACGCAAGCGGGTTCACCGTGTGGCCGGACAAGCGGTTCGGCATGCTGTATTTGACGGGACTCGCGACGATCTGCCCCTCCGCATTGCTGCTCGCGTACTTCATACCGCGCGGCGTGATCGACATTCCCATGTCGCGAGGGCAGCAGATCTTCTCGCCCCCGCTGTTCATGACAGTGGCGCTGATCGCGGTCATCGGTCTGATCAGCTGGAGGCGGCGCGGAGTCGGATACCTCAAATTCAGTCCGGCCATGGTTGAGATCGCCGATGTGATCAAAACCAGAGCGGTGGAATGGGATGACATTGTCGATGTCAAGGATCATTCGGAGACCAAGGACGGCAAGAATGCTGGCAGGTCGGTGGTGTTGTGCCTGCGTGACGGCAGCGATAACGTAATCGGTGGCCTGAACCTTTATGTCCCGACGGGCGTTGCGCTGTACTGGTTGGTCCGGCATTACTGGCGACATCCCGAGGATCGGATGGAGTTGGTCGACTTGCGGGCTCCAGAGCGGTTGCGGAACGGGCGTTTCGACCTCGCGTAGCGGAAAGATGTGTCACCCGCATCTTCGATGCTGCGATGTGGGAGGCGGACTTTCCCGGCCAGGAGAGATCAATTGAAGTCGGTGCTGCCGGCCACGGCGTGCGTCGTACTGATGAGCTTTGCGTAGCAATGATCCCGATCGAAGCCGTAAGTGCGGCACCAGGCCAACGCGCCGCTCGCATCGGGAAAGGAGATCGGCGCGATGGTGACCCAGAAGTTGGGCGCGTCGAAGGTCGACCAGTCGCCGGACCACAGCAGTTTGGCGCCATACTGCTGCCGCAGTCGCAGATGCTCCGCCAACGTCAACGCGTTGTCCCACACAACACCTTCATCGACGACACCCGGCCGCTTCGAACTCAGCTGCGGCACCCACCGATCCGCGCCCTCCGTACTGATGACGCCGTGGTCTTCGAGGGAGATCTGACGTAGTTGCGCCGCACTCGACACTTCGGGGTTGCGGGCTGCCGTCTGGGTGTACGACGGGGCGGGCGGCGTCGTCGGCGCCGGCACCGTCCTGTACACGGTGGTGCCGGGGACGGTCACGCTCGGTAGCGGGGCGAGTGTCGACGTTGGCGACGAATTGTCGTCCGGCGCCGAACTTTTCGGAATGAGGAGTCCGATGACAAGTCCCACTACACCCAGCAGAAGCGCACCCGCCAGCCCGACGACTGCCCACGGCAGCACCGATTGCCGGTGACGGCTACCGACGTCAAAGGCGTCGGCCTGGTTGACGAGGGGCGAAACATTCGGAGCCGTCATGGTTTCGGCGCTGGCTGCGGTCGCTTCGTCACTCGTGGTTACCGCTCGCCGCGCAGCGCGACCCAACGCGCCGGCGCTGCCGTACCGGTCGTCGGGTTCCTTGGCCATGCCACGGGCGATGACCGCATCCAGCGCGGTGGGAATTCCCCGACGAGCTGCACTCGGCCGTGGTGGCGGGCTGGAGAGATGAGCTGCGATCAGCTGTTCGTGGCTGTGTGTGGGGAAGGGAGTATCGGCGGTCAGTGCCTCATAGAGCACACACGCCAGCGAGTAGGTGTCGACGGCGGGTGAGCACCGGCCGTCGCCGAACCGCTCCGGCGCCATATAGCTGAATGAGCCGATCCGCATGTCTGTTTGGGTGAGGCGCGAATCGCCTTGGGCCTGGGCGATGCCGAAATCGAGCAGGTAGGCGAAGTCGTTGGGGGTCACGATGATGTTCTGCGGCTTGACATCGCGGTGGATCAGACCCTGAGCGTGGGCGGCATCGAGTGCGGCGGCAATCTGCTCGACGATCGACGCTGCCTGCAGCGGGTTCAACGGACCGGCGCGGAGCAGGTCGTGCAACGTTTGCCCGCGGACCAGCCGCATGTCGATGTACAGGTTTCCGTCGATCTCGCCCCAGTCGTGAATGGGCACGACGTGGGGCTCTTCGAGGCCTGCTGCGACGCGCGACTCACGGAGGAACCGGGTCCGGAATTGTTCGTTGTCCGCATACTCTGTGCGGAGGATCTTCAGCGCGACGGTCCGGCCCTTGTCGACGTCGACGGCCTCGTATACCTCGCCCATGCCGCCGCGGCCGAGCAGCGCGGTCAGCTCGTACTTTCCGAAACGGCCGCCCACGCGCGGGTTGTTCTCGACCATCCTGTGCCTCCTCGACTGGCGAACAGGCGAACGTAGCGCGGGGTGCTGACAAGTTTATTCACGGACGGAGTTCCGTAGCGGGAATTTGCTCATAGATTGGTGCCGGACCCGACGTGGGCCCCGATAGTGGATTGCGGCCGACGTACCCGGCGCGTCACCATGGCGAGATGGCCGGTTTCGTGACCGTCCGGGCCTACGCCGAGCTCAACGATTTCCTGGACGTTGACTGGCGCGGTCGAGCCGTGCACCGGCCCTGCCAAAGCCATCAGACGGTCAAAGATGTGCTGGAAGCCATGGGCATTCCGCACACCGAGATCGACCTGATTCTGGTGAACGGGGATCCAGTGGGCTTCGAGCACCGGCCGACAACCGGCGACCGCATCGCGGTGTTTCCGATGTTCGAGGCGCTCGACATAGGCCCCACGGCGCGGCTGCGGCCGGAACCGTTGCGGGATCCGCGGTTCGTGGTTGACGTCAACCTCGGTCGGCTGGCGCGGTTGCTGCGGGTGCTGGGTTTCGATGTGTGGTGGCGCAACGATGCCGATGATCACACGCTGGCCGACGTCAGCCTGGACCAGCAGCGGATCCTGCTGACGCGAGACCGTGGTCTGTTGAAGCGTCGCGCCATCACTCATGGTTTGTTCGTTCACTCCCAGCAACCCGAGGAACAGGCGCTGGAGGTGATGCGTCGGCTGGATCTGCGGCGGCGGGTCACACCGTTCACCCGGTGCCTGCGGTGCAACGGCACGTTGACCGCGGTGGACAAGGAGCAGGTGCTCGATCGCCTGGAGCCGTTGACGCGGCAGTACTACGACGAATTCAGTCAGTGTCCGTGCTGCGGTCAGATCTACTGGGCTGGAACGCATTTCGAGCGGTTATCTGGGCTGGTCGACAAGCTGCTTGAGCGACTTTGATCAGCTTCGAACCAGGAGAGAACCATCATCGGGTCCTTGGCGGTGAGCACCGCCGACGTAGCCGTCGCCATGATGGCGTGCACGGCGTCCGCGAGCGCGACGCCGGGAGCCGAGTCCATCCCGTGGGGATTTTTGGGTAGCCAGGTGCGACCACATGGCCGCGGGTGGGTACCCCTACTTCAGTGTCGAACGTTGGGGGACGGAGATGACGATGACGAAAGTCCTGATGGTGATCTCAGCGGCTGACCACTGGACGCTCAAGGATGGGACGGTGCATCCGTCCGGGTATTGGGCCGAGGAGGTCGCCCGCCCACACCAGATTTTCACCGCGGCGGGATGGGACGTCACGGTGGCGACACCGGGCGGCAAGGCGCCGACACTGGACAAACTCAGCCTCGGGTTCGCCGGGGGTCTGCCGTGGAAGCGCCGCGAGGTGAAGCGCTATCTAGACAGCATCGCCAATATGTTGGCTCATCCCGCCGGGCTCGACACCGTGAACGACGACGACTACGACGTGGTGTTTTATCCAAGTGGCCACGGTCCGATGGAGGACCTCGCCTACGATCCGGTCTCCGGGGCTCTGCTGGCGCACCGGCTGGCGACGGATAAACCACTCGCCTTGCTGTGCCACGCGCCGGCGGCGATCCTGGCCGCTGACAGGTCGGACCGCACATCACCGTTCGCCGGGCGGCGCATGACCGGGTTTTCCAACAACGAGGAACTGCTCAACGGCTTCGCCAGAAAGGCGCCATGGCTGTTGGAGGACAGACTGAAAGAGGCCGGCGTCGCCTATTCCAAGGCGCTGATTCCGCTACGTCCGCATGTCGTCGTCGACGGCAGCCTCTACACCGGGCAGAACCCACAGTCCTCGGAGAAGTTGGCCGAGCGGCTGGTGGCGGACGTGAAGGCGGGCGTTGCGTGATGCCGGCTTGGAGCCAGTGCGCAATCGCGACGGAGTCTGTCTGGGTGGCATGTGGGCTTGAAAGTCGTCAATTCTCTGACCACTAGGTCGCGCCAAGTTTTCGGAAAGCCGTGGTGAGATGATCGACCCTGACACGAGGAGTGACGAATCGTGTCCACACCGTCTAGAAAATGAGGGTCTCGTAGAGAGGCGACGCTATCGCGCCATCGAGAGAGCGCGAGCTTTCTCCAAAAACTCTCGTTCATCGGAGGTCACCGCGGACAGTGGGCGATTGATACGGTCCAGAATGACCGCCGATGGCGCAAGTACTGATTCCAGCATTGCGCGCCCGATTTGATGATTAGTCCCGAAAGCTTCCTTGAACAATTTCTTGACCAACGCCTCGAAAACATCGGGATCGATGTAGTAGTAATCCGACGCCATTGCACTTAGCCCAGTGGGCATGCCCAAGAATTCTCCGACTTGAGTGACGAACCGGACGTACAAGTCGCCTACTTTTAGGGCGGGGCTCCACACGGTGTCGTCGCCGACGTCGAATATGAAACTCACGGTGCCCAGTCTACCAGGATGGTCGCGTCTGTATACTTCACTCGCAGGTCGGCGGCAGCTTGTTCGATTGCTGTTCTCAATGCCGGATCCCCTCCGGGATTGGTGAACCTTACGCCGATGGGCGACTTTTCGTAGCCTGCTATATATTGCTGAGATTCGATATATTTCTCCATTTTGTTGACAAATTGCTTATTCACCCATTGCTCGACGTTTCCCGCAGAAGTTGCGGATTTCTCCTCCCATAGCACCCCGTTCTCGACCCGGTCGATGTCAGTAATTGTGGTCCCGAGATTCCCAGGTTGATCAATTTGTATTTCGGTGGCGCCTTCCGGAATGTGGTATCGGTCATCACTCCCGAGCATTGGGCGGGATGGATCGGCAAAGCTCACGTCGTCGCCGATTGGCGCTGGATGATGTTCGAAGGTCGGCGAGTGATCCGCGACGGGGTTCGGCGGCGCGGTGTGTTCACCTGCAGCCGGCGACGGGTGGTCGAGTACTGATTCAGGTGGGTCGACCGGCGGCCGGCCGGTGAGGTTACCCGCGGCATCGTCGGCTCGGGCTTCAGCTGCGACAAGGGCTTTAGGGAGGGCGTTTTCGCTCGTGATTCCTGCAGCACCTTCGAGCGCCTCGCGTCCGAGGAGAGCTTTCAATCCATGGAACCCGGCCTCGCCGAGCCCTTTGGCTGCTAAGGCGGCTTCAGGAGCCCCGGTACCGTCGATCCTCCAAGCTATGTCGTTCCGCTCCGTTAACCTCCCGTCGTGGACGCTGGACTCTATGAATCTCTGCTCACCGAGCGGCTGAACGCCGCACTGGCCCAGCGCCCGGATCTGCAGGCCGACATCGGCGCCGTTGATGAGGCAGAGCAGGCGCTGACGATCGCACGACACCTGACCCCGCTCATCGAGCGGCAGCTGAACGCCGCGGGTAGCGCGGAAGCACGGGCTCAACTACTCCGCAACATTCTTGAGGTGCTCGGTGATGCTGACGCTCAGCAGGATGCCCTGCACCAGAGTGATCCGACGAGGATTCACCGTCTCGATGCGGTGAGCCCGACAACTCTGGGAACGGTCAATCCTCCACGCCCGGCGACACCGTTGTCGGACGCCGCGTTGATGACGAACGCTCGCAACGAGCCAACGTTGGCTGCCGAGTTGCGGGCTGAGTTGGCGAGTGCCGACCATGTCGATCTGCTGTGTGCGTTCGTGAAGTGGCAGGGTCTGCGACTCCTGGAACGTGAGCTCACCGAACTCCGTGACCGCGGTGTGCCGCTACGGGTCATCACCACGACATACCTGGGTGCCACTGATGCTCGGGCTCTCGACGCGTTGGTGAATGAGTTCGGCGCTGAGGTCCGGGTCAATTACGAAACCGACCGCACCCGCCTGCACGCCAAGGCTTGGCTGTTGCTACGCAACACCGGTTTTCACACCGCCTACGTCGGATCGTCCAACTTGTCGCATGCCGCCCTGGTGGACGGACTGGAATGGAACGTCCGACTTTCGGCGGTCTCCACGCCGCACCTGCTGGACAAGTTCCGGACGACGTTCGATTCCTATTGGGAGAACAGAGAGTTCGAGCCATACCGACCGGCCGACGATGCCGAGAAGCTTCGCGAGGCGTTGGAGATCGCGTCGGGCAAGAAGCAACGCGATCCGTTGGCAGTTACATTGTCCGGTCTGGAGGTGACCGCCAAGCCATATCAGGCGGAGCTGCTTGAAGAACTTGACGCCGAACGCACCCTTCACGACCGCCACCGGAATCTCATCGTCGCCGCGACAGGCACCGGCAAGACGGTGATCGCCGCACTCGACTATCGCCGGCTGGTGCGCGAGGTACATGGCCGGGATCTGTCTTTGTTGTTTGTGGCGCACCGCAAAGAGATCCTCCAGCAGGCACGGCGGATGTACCAAGAGGTGCTGACCGATCCGTTATTCGGAGAGCTACTCGTCGCCGGCGAGCAGCCAACAAAGTGGCGCCACGTGTTCGCCAGTGTCCAATCTCTAAGCGCTGACAAGCTTTCCACCATCGAGCCCGACCGGTTCGACATCGTGGTGATCGACGAGTTCCACCACGCCGAAGCCACCTCCTATCGCCGGCTGCTAGACCACATCTCCCCGATGGAACTGCTGGGGCTCACCGCCACTCCGGAACGCGGCGACGGCGTGGACGTACGAAGTTTCTTCGGTGGACGGGTCGCGGCCGAGCTGCGCCTGTGGGACGCCCTCGAACAGAACTTGCTGTGCCCATTCCATTACTTCGGCATCCACGATGGCACCGACCTGGAAGCTCTGCAGTGGAAGCGCGGCCGTTACGACGCCACCGAGTTGAGCGGCATCTACACCGGTAACGACGCGCGCACACGCATTGTGCTGAAAGAACTGCAAGACAAGGTCGCCGACGTCAGCGAGATGCGCGCCCTAGGCTTTTGCGTCGACGTGGCCCATGCGCACTACATGGCTGAACGGTTTGTCGCCGCCGGTATCCCCGCACGGGCGGTGTCGGGGGAGACCCCACCTGCCGAGCGCAGCGCTGCACTGAGCGAGTTGCGTGCCCGGGAGATCAACGTGATCTTCGCGGTTGATCTGTTCAACGAAGGTTTGGACATTCCCCAGGTCGACACCGTGCTATTTCTGCGACCCACCGAAAGCGCCACGGTGTTTCTTCAGCAGCTTGGTCGCGGGCTGCGGCTTACCCACGGCAAGACGGTACTGACGGCGCTGGATTTCGTGGGGCATCAACGCAAGGAGTTTCGCTTCGATCAACGGTTCCGCGCGTTGACCGGCCTGAGCCGTAAGCAGCTGGAAAGGCAAGTGAGGGAGGGTTTTCCGTTCCTTCCGTCGGGTAGCCAGATCGTCCTGGATTCCGTGGCACGGGAGTTGGTGCTGGAGAATGTGCGTCAGCAGAAGTCGAACAAGCCGGCGCTGATTTCGGAAGTGCGGGCGCATCCCAACGACCGGCTGGCGTCGTACCTTGACGAGTACGGTCGGAGACTCGAAGACATTCTGCGGTCCGATCGGTCCTGGACCACCCTGTGCCGTGACGCGGGAAAGTTGCCTGAACAGCGGGGCCCGCGCGAGAACGAGTTGCTCAAGCGGATCAAGGCACTCGTGCATGTCGATGACCGCCGGCGTTGGGACGCGTACCGCGCGCTGGTCACGGGTGAGGGAAGCGGGCCGAGCGCGGTTGAGCAGCGGCTGGCGGCGATGTTGTTCTACTCACTGTTTCCGAACGGTGGCGGATTCGGCAGTGCCGCAGCCGGTCTCGACGTGCTGCGCGGCGAGGACGTTGCCGATGAGATGCGCCAGGTGATCGACATCGCGTTCGACGCGGCACATCGCAGCACGACGGCGCTGGGTGAGGTGGTTCCGGAGCTAGCCGAGGTTCCATTGGCACTGCATGCGAGTTATTCGCGGGAGGAGATCCTCGCGGCGTTGGGCTGGGTGTCAGCGAAGCGGACGCCGGCAACCATGCGCGAAGGGGTGGCGTGGTGTGAGGCGGTCAACGCCGACGCCTTCCTCATCACGCTTAAGAAGACCGACACGGATTATTCGCCGACCACGATGTATCGGGACTTTGCGCTGAGCGAGGAGCTGTTTCACTGGGAGTCGCAGTCGACCACGTCAGCGGCCTCGCCGACTGGTCAGCGCTATATCCACCACCGTGAGCGTGGCTCGCACATTTTGCTGTTTGTTCGGGACGCCAAGACCAACGCGTTCGGCGCCGCGCCGTACGTCTTCCTGGGACCGGCGGACTACGTGTCGCACGAGGGAGAGCGGCCCATGGCGATCACCTGGCGCTTGCGCCATGCAATGCCTACGGAAGTGTATTTGGGGGCGCGGGCTGCGGTGGCGTAAAACCTTGCTTGCGTCGGAGCCTCCGGCCGCTTATCTGGTAGCTGAGATTCGCATTTTCGTCCCAAGAATGCCGACATCAAGTTACGTGCGTGACGGGCCGCTCGAGCCGGGCACATTGACGGGAACTCTTGCGTCCCGCAAGTGATCTTGATTCCGGTGCCCCTGCTGAGATGTGCTGGCGCCCACCAGGCCTGCGGAGGAATGTGTCCGGTGCGGACGCCGGTCATCCAGTTCAGTCGGGTGTAAGTGGTAGAGATGCCAGCACGCGGAGGGCGTAGTCAGTACGCCTGGGAATGGAAGCGTGATCTGAAGCGGAGGGTGTGTGCTGAGTTGTCGGAGCCGGCGGTCATAATCATCGCTAATTGACACAAGTGACGGTCAGCACATATCACGTCCCTTGTGATCGGTTCTTAACACGAAGGGCGTGCGATGGCTGCTGAGCAGGAAACCGAGAACGAGCGTTTAGTGCGTCGGGCGGTCAACCTCTTCACCTTCCTCGGCCGCGCTCAGCAGCTGTTGGTCAAGCCAGTCCGCACGGTAGACAAGTTCGAGAACGCCATGTGGTTCGCCGACCTGCCTGACCATGACGCCATCCGTTCGGCGCATCGCGTCGCCGAGCTCACACCCGATACGCCGCTCCTCACCGTGGACCGGGTGGCCAAGCTCGATCCGCCGCCGCTGCCGCACGAGCTGATCGTCTGGGTCGATGGCGCGATCGATGACACGGAGAAGGAGCCGACACTTCGCGAGGCCATCTTCCGTGAGGAGCCCGTTCCTGCGGAGGAACGCCAGGACGGCGCGCCGAAGGTGGTGAACCGCCGCATCGATATTGCCGAGCATCCCGGGGTCAGCGAAGCCTTCGATGCCTGGCTGACCGATTGGCGGCTGTGGGCGGACCGGGAACGCCGCGACGCCGCGGTCCGCGAGGTCTACAAGGACCTGTTCGCGGCTCACTTGAAGGCCGCCGATCACAGCGAGGAGTTCGAGCTGGTCCTCGGCGTGGGTTGTCTGGCCTGGCGGCCCGACAACCATGATCAGGTGCAGCGTCACGTCGCTACCGCGCCGACCGCGATTAGCTTCGATGAGAACTCCGGCCGCCTGACGGTCACGCAGGTCAGCGCACCCGATGCCGTGTCGATCGAGGTTGACATGTTGGACCCGGCACTGATTTCCAGTCCGGCCGAACTCGACGAAATCAAGGTGCTGGCCGCCGAGTACGACGGGCATCTGCTCGACCAGCCAGCGATTGGCGAGATCTGCCGCCGTCTGATTCATCGTCTCGACGCTGACGCGCAGTATGACGAAGACGCCGTACAGGCACCGTCAGGCCCCAATCCACGCGGAGCTTTCGCGCCAGCAATTATCCTGCGCCGTCGCACCAACCGCGGCATGGTGCAGATCTACGAGCAGATCGTTACGCAGATCCAGCAGGCCGAGGAGGTGCCGAAGGGCATCCTGCCGCTGGTCGACCCCAACCGCCAACCCGAGCCGGAACTGAGCACAGATGTGCAGGGTGCGGTGGTCACCGTCGATTACGAAGACTTCCTGCCGCTACCGGTGAACGACAAGCAGCGCCAGATTATCGAGCGTGTCGACAGTCGTGCCCAGACCGTCGTCCAGGGTCCGCCTGGAACCGGGAAGACCCACACCGCAGCGGCTTTGGTGTCCCATTTGCTCGCCCAGGGCAAGCGCGTGCTGATCACCGCGCACACCGACCGGGCACTGAAGGAGGTCCGCGCCAAGCTGCCGCGCGAGATTCAATCGCTGGCGGTCGCGGTCATCGGCCAGTCGCGGTCTGACATGGCCGACCTGCGCACCGCGGTCGACAACATCTCGCGGCGGGCAGACGATTTCGACTCCGCCGATTCTCAGCGTTCGATCGCCCGGCACCTCAGCAGGATCGATGACCTGCGCCGTCAGCGGGCCGCGCTGCGCGACCGTCTGCTCAAGGTTCGCCGGCAGGAGGTGGAACCGCGCACCGACGGCCCAGCCCAGGGCACGCTGGCGGCTATCGCCTACGACCATTTGCAGCACGAAGCCGACTACGAGTGGATTCGGGCGTTTGAGGTCGACCCGGCCGGCGCCGGGACGACGGTGTCGACCGAGGAGATTCAGCGGTGGCGCGCCGTGCTGCGCGACGAGGACGTGACTGTGAACGAGCCGGAAGCGACCTCGACGCTGCCCGACGCGGCATCGCTGACGACGCCGGAAGACTTCGCCAACCTCGTTGCCGCCGAGCAGCAGGCCGCAGTCCGCAAGGACCAGTTCGGCGAACTCCTCAGCCACGAGTCGTTTGGTTTTGTCAGGTCTCTGACCACAGCACTGCGAGATGAGTTGCGCGCCAGAGTGTCCAATCTGGCGGAGCAGGCCGGCAATCTCGAGCGTCGGCAGGAAGCGTGGATGAATGACGCTCTGCACGACGTGCGCAGCGGTCGCCACCAAACCTGGGTCGCACGGTCGACGCAGGTCAAGTCACTGGCCGAAACGGCCGCAGCCCTCACTCGCCGGATCGGCCCCACCACCTCAGTGGTCGTTGCCGGCGGCGACTTCGGCGTGCATCAGCAGGTCGCGAAATCCCTGCTCGCCCATGTTGAGTCGGGCAGCGTCATCAAGAGCCGCCCGGACGGGTCGCCGAAGATCGGTGCCTTCACGTCCAAGACAGTGAAGCTTGCCGAACCGTTTTTCGCCGCGGTCAAGATCAACGACCTGCCCGCGACCACCAAGGAACAGCTCGCCACCTTTATTGATTGGGTTGACGCCAGCCGCACCGTGGCCGCGTTGGACCAGGCCTGGCCGGTCAATGTTCTGATTCCCCAGGAGGACACCCTCGACGAAAAGATCCAGTGGCATGTCACGGAGGTGGCCCAGTTGGACAAGGTTCTGGCGTTGGGCGACCAGCTTGAGGTAGAGCGGCAATGGTTCCAAGCCAACAACTTGCCGGTACCGGACTGGAACAAGCTCGAAGACATTCGCCGCTACGCCGATCTGGTGGAGGCCGCCACGGCGGCCGACGACGCGGTGGTCGCGGCCACGCCGGTGGAACGGCTGCACCAGTATCTGCGTAGTCAGGCGCAACTTCCCACGCCGCCGCCGATCACGATGGAATTGCTGGCCGCAGTCCGCGACCGGAACGTCGATGGCTACGCGACCGCGCACGCGCGTCTGCATCATCTCTGCGACGTGGCCCGGGCGGTCGCTGACCGCGACCGGATCCGACACGAGCTGGACCGCTCCGCACCGATGTTGGCGAGTGCGATCGCCGCCGATCCGGCGGCAGCGGAATGGAATTCCCGGTTGGGTGCCTACGAGCGGGCCTGGCAGTGGGAGATGACTGGACGTTGGATCCTCGCCCAAGACAGCGAGGACGCTAACGCGTTGAAGGTCAGCCTGAATGCGATCGAGGATCACATCCGCAGTGAGGTGGAGCATCTTGCCGCTGAGCGAGCCTGGGGCCATGCCGTCGCTCCCGACCGGCTGACTGGGGCGGCCCGGGCGAACCTCACCCAGTACGCCCAGTTGGTGTCCCGCCTGGGCAAGGGCACCGGCAAGTACGCGGCCAAGCAACGGGTGGCGATTGCCGAAGCGATGGATCGGTGCCGGCCTTCCGTACCTGTGTGGATCATGCCGCTTTACCGCATCGCCGAGCAGGTGCACGTCGAGCCCAACCTGTACGACGTGGTGATTGTCGATGAGGCGTCGCAGGCGGGGCTGGAGGCGTCGTTCTTGCAGTACCTGGCGCCGAAGATGGTGGTGATCGGTGACGACAAGCAGGTGTCGCCGTCAGCGGTGGGTGTGGATCAACAGCAACTGCGCGACCTGGCCAACATGTACCTCAGCGATGACCCGTACCGAGAGTCCTGGCTAGACCCCAAGCGCAGCTACTTCGACGAGGCCAATATGCGCTTCGGCGGCCGGATCACGCTGACTGAGCACCGCAGGTGTGTGCCCGAGATCATCGGCTTCTCTAACCGCATCGCGTATGAGCCGGAAGGAATTCGGCTGGTTCCGGTGCGTCAGTTCGGCGCCGAGCGGCTGGAGCCGATCAAGGTGGTGTACCTGCCCGACGGGTATGAGGCGCCCAACAAGACGAACCTCGTTGAGGCCGAGGCAATTGTCGACCAGATCCGAAAATGCTTAGTGGAACCGGAGTACGACGGGGCAACGTTTGGCGTGATCTCGCTGCTGGGCAAGGAACAGGCCAAGCTGATCGAGAGCAAGCTGCTGGATGCGGTGCCGCCGGAGGAGTGGGCGGCCCGCGAGCTGCGCTGCGGAGACGCGTCGGACTTCCAGGGTTCCGAGCGGGATGTCATGTTCCTGTCCATGGTCAAGGCGCCCGAGGACGGCAAGCGGATGGGCGTATTGAACCAACCGCAGTACGTCCAGCGGTTCAACGTCGCGGCGTCCCGGGCGAAAGATCAGATGTGGGTTTACCATTCGATGCCACGTGAAGCGCTGATCAACTCCGAATGCATGCGTTTCCAGCTGCTCGATTACTGCTATGGCACCGCCAATCGGCTGCGCAGCGCTGACGACGCGTTGGGCACCGTGGTTCCGGAAGATGTGCGTGTGCCACCGTTCGACTCACTGTTCGAGCAGCGCATCTTCAACAGACTCATCGACCGGGGCTACACCGTCATGCCGCAGGTCGAGGCGATGGGCTACCGCATCGACATGGTGGTCACCGGCGCCAAAGGCCGGCTGGCGATCGAATGTGATGGCGACTTCTGGCATGGCCCAGAGCAATACGAGAACGATCTGGCGAGGCAGCGTGAACTGGAACGGTGCGGGTGGGAGTTCCATCGCATCCGAGAGTCGATGTTCTATGCGGACATGCCTGGCACCCTGCGGGGGTTGTGGGACACGCTCGACGAGTTGGATATCCGGACCGCGGATTGGATTGACCTGGGCTTCGACGATGACGAACTCGAGGAATCCGAAGACGTCGACGACGAGGAGCACGATGACACGGAACCTGACGTGGTCAAGAATGTGTCGCCGCATCAGCTCGACGTCGCACTCATGGCCGATGGCGACGAATTCGATCTCGTCCACGACGATGAACGCGGCGGGGACAGGCTCGCGCCCTACACAGCGTTCAATGACTCTCTGCCGCCTATCCTGGGCACGCCGCTGCCGGCTTTGGTGGCCAACGTTGTGCGCATCGTCGAGGTCGAAGGACCGGTGCTCGGGCATCGCCTGCATGACGCCTACCGGATCGCCTCCGGAGGGCAACGAATCGGCAAGGAGATTGCGCGGCAGTTGAACCGTGCCATTGAAACTGCCGTGCGGCGAGGACAAATAATTGCCGACAATCCACTCAACCAGCCCGGGGTCAAGCCAAAGACGCTCCGGTTGCCGACTCAGCCTGAGGTACTTCCGCGTGCACTCGGACCGCGGACTCTGTCCCTAGTGCCGCCCGCGGAGCTAGCCGAACATCTCGCTCAGTGCGTTGACGGCAACTATTCAGACGACGAAATTTTCCGTGAGGTACTCGCTGTCTTGGGCCTGAAACGACTCACTGAGCCGGCGCGAATGGTGCTGAGCGATGCGTTGGAGCTAGTTGGACACATGGATCTTGCCGCACTGGAGGGGTGAGGCGGTCAGTGGCTAAGCAGGTTGCTGTGTTTTCCCCGGCTTGGGCATTTTGCCTAACGCCGATGTGCCATGTATCGGCAATGGCGCCTCGTTCGGTACTCAAATGCGAAAGAGTACCGCGCTGAGCGCACAAACCTCGACAAGTCCGGGTTACCATGGCCGACGCAGTCGTGGGGCCCTCAGGTGACCCCCGAGTTGGCCGCACAGCGGCTTTTCGGCGAACCCAGCGCGGATGTCGATTTCGTTGCGGACGACGAGCCTGAGGCGCGGCGGGCCGTCGAGGAGCTGACACGGCTGTTCGATTCTGTGCCGGGGATTTTCAAGGGCGCGATCGACGGCGCATCGGCCGCCGCGCAGACACTGTCAGCGGACCGCTTTCAGGGCTTGTCCGAGATCATCCAGAATGCCGACGACGCCCATGCATCCTTCGTGGAGTTCCGGCTTGCTGATCGTCACCTTGTCGCGACGCATGACGGACGTCCTGTCAATTTGTCGAACGTTCTCGGCTTGGCGATGCCGTGGTACTCAACGAAGACAGCCGATGCGGCCGCGACGGGACGATTCGGAATTGGACTTATGACGTTGCGTGCCTTGGGGGATGTGCTCGAAGTGCACAGCGGCCCGTACCACCTGCGTTTGGGTGATCCCGTTGTCGAGTGGGCCGCCGAAGTCAATGAGGGTGTGGGCGAATTGCCGTCAGAGTTGACGGCAATTTGTATGCCTTTGCGGGAAGAGACGATTGACATCGATAGTCTCCTCGGCTGGCTGGACAGATGGGACAGCAGCGCGCTGCTGTTTCTCCGGCACGTCCGGCGTGTGAACTTAGTCGGGTCCGATGGCGCGGAGCTGAGGACTCTTTACCTCGATTGGTCCGAGCGTGAAGTGTTGAGCCGGACCGGCGGTGCGAACGATCTAGCTGTGAGTACTCGGCTTGCCACTGCTGCGGACGGGCGCTGTTGGCTGCTCTATTCCGCGGAGCACCCCACACCGAATGGAGTCGCCCGTGCGCATAAGGCGACGGATGACACGGTGCTGCTCAGTCTGGCGCTACCGCTTCAGCCGGAGTCGGACGGAGTAATTCACGCCGGTCTCCCGGTGGCATCATCGACAGTGCCGGTTCGGGTCAACGCCCCGCTCGATCCGGTGACAGGTCGAACCGACCTTGCCAACAATGCCTGGAACCATGCGCTCCTGCCGCTTCTCGCTGACCTGTGGGCAGTTGCCGTAGAGGACTTTTTCGCCGAAAACCCCGCCGCAGCATGGCATGTGATCCCACTGCCTACCGAGTACGGCGACTACACACATGCGGTCGTGAATCGGTTGGATGAGTTGCTGTTGGGGGTCGCACGCGGTCGAGTGGCGAACACGGCGGCGATCTTCGTCGATGGGCATCGGTATGCGCTGACCGAGTTGGCTGTTGAGAACGCGGCACTCGAGTGCGTGCTGGATCCGGCGGAGGTGGCTGCACTGTCCGGCCTTGCCGTGGCGCTGCCCATGAGCGCGAGGGATGGCACCGGTCGGTGGAGGGAAGTGCTCGACGATTGGACGGAAGCTGGCGCATCACTGCCGGAACCGGTGACCGTGCAGGACGCATTGGCGTTGCTCGCTGACTCAGCCCGGGGCGTCGACGCCACCATCGCACTCACCGCGGTCGCTTTGTGCGAAGACCTCGACCACCTACTCATCGAATGGCCCTGCATCGTTGTGTCCGACGGAGGCCATGTTGTCCCTCCAGCATGCGATTCGCTAGAGCCGTTGATGACGATTGAGTCGCCGCTTGCGAAGCAATTGGGTATTGGGGTCAGCCTCGCAGAGGAGTATCTGGCCGAATCAGATGATGCCAGAACGGTCTTCGAGTGGTTACGAGAGATCGATGCGGTGGTCGACGACCCGAGTGACGAGCTAATTTTGCGTCGACTCGCTGCTGCAGGGAATGCGGGAAACTGTACAGGCGAGGTGCTCTCCGACGGCCAGATCCGGGCACTGCGCGACGCATTCGACGAGTTAGCCCCCGACCGCCGCGTTGAGCTCGGCCGGGGTGTCGGTCGTGCGGTTCAGATCGCCGCTGTGAGCTACGACGAACGAAGGCAACTCATTGAGTCATACGCGCGGCCCGCCGACATGTACTTGTGCGCCGCCATCGACCGCGACCCCGCAAGCTTCGCCGTGGCCGCGGACAAGACACCCGGACTGTTGTGGAGTCCTAACCGGTACCGCACCCTGCTCACGGGCAAGGGGCTCGGCGCACAGCGGTTCCTGAGGCTACTAGGAGTTGAGCGAACGCCTCGCATCAAGCCCCATCCACTCCTCGAGCGTCGATTTGTTCAAGGTCGCCCGGGGCTGCCCAGAATGGTGTGTGGAGGACCGCAGCGGCGGTACGAGGCTCTAAGGCGACGCGACGCGAGTTTTACGTTGGATGACTTCGACAGCCCTGACCTCTATGCCGTTGCAAGAGATATTGCGGCCGAACGCAAGGTTCGGCCCCGCCGCGAACGCACACGAGCACTCCTCGCAACGCTGGGGCGGGCGTGGGATCGCCTCGAAGAGCAGTGTGAAGTGTCGGCCGCTGATGACTACCAACGCTGGAACGACCGGGGCATCGTGCCGGCGTTCTGGCTGTGGGTGCTCGGCGACATCGAGTGGTTGGAGGACACCGACGGAGTACTTCGAGCACCGCTGGACCTCCGACTTAAGACACGCGCAACTGTTGCTGTCCACGGTCCAGATGCGTCGGGCTACCTGCGCGACGACTTGGATGCTGCCAATCGGCGCGAAGTCCTATCGAGACTCGGTGTTGCCGGCGAGCCGAACACCCATGACCTCATCGAGAGATTGAGATCGTTGCGGCACGCTTCGCCGGATCCCGACTCCGATACAGCGATTGACGTCGCCATGATCTACCAGGCTCTGGCTGAGCGATTGCCGCGCGGAAGCGCCGGGCGGATCAGCGAGCGTGACCTGCGGACGGCGCTCAATCACGACGCTGGCCTCGTGCTGTCCTCGGCTGGTTGGCGCACGCCACGCGAGCTGCTCGTCGGGCCACCAATTTTCGGTCGATATCGGGAGTTCGCTCCGCAGGTGCCTGGAACTGAAGCACTGTGGGTGGCACTGCAGATCGGACCACCGACTACCGATGACTGCGTCCAGGTCATCCGGAAAGTCGCGACATCGGGATGGCCGCTGACGCCGGAGGACCGAGGGATCGTTCTGGAGACGCTGCGGCTGCTTGCTGAGCTCGTCGCTGAGCCTGAGCAGGTGCCGCCGAAGTTGACCAAGATCATGCGACGGCTGCCGATTCTGACAACGACTGGTTGGACTCGGGAACGACCCGTCTACGCAACGGATGACCCCGCCCTGATTGATGGATTGGGCGTCAATGTCCCGGTGTGGGACCCCGGAGGGCAGCTGAGGCAGTTCGAGTCACTGCTGCACCCCCTGGGCATCGTGCATTTGGGCACAGAAGCTGCAGTCGTTATCAATCCTGACGAAGCTGAGTTCGACGGTGACGCCACAGAACTGTTCGCGAACGCGGTAACCCTGCTGCACGACGACTTGGCGCGAAACGATCCACGTACATTGCGGGGGCTGACGATCGACTGGAATCGGCTGCGTCAGTTCACTGTCCGAGTGAGCTCAGATCTACGGGTTGAGGTCAGCGGTCTCGTCGGGCCCGCTAGCCGGGCTGATATCGCGGTTCTTGCCAAGGCGGACGTAACGTCGGATGTGCTGTTTCTCAACGATGGCCGCTCACTGCGCATGGTTGGAGCCGGTGGCGCTGCGATCGCGGGTCTCTTTATCGGAGTGGATCGCCGGCGTGTTGCACAGGCGTGGTTGGCAGCGTGTATGGCAGCCGAAGATGGGAGCATGGCCCTAAATTTGGAATTGGCTGAGCAACAGGCTGACTCCGAGCGTGACCGAACTGCGCGCGCTATTGAGGAGCGGCAGAACGAACTGACGCGCGAGATCGCCAATGCCCAGGTGGAGAAGCGGCCGAAGCAAGGAAGTTCCGGGAAGTCGAGCGATGCTACGTCGGTGTATAGCTCGATGAGCTCGTCGTCGTCGCTCGACCGCCGTGAGCTTGTGGATCTAGCGAAGATGACGGTGGTCACCGTCGATTACGGCTCGACGGGCTATCGACGTGGATCGACGGTGGCGAAGGCGATCCCACGCGAGGCCGGCCTTGCGACCCCGAATCGCTCCGTTTCAGCACCTCAATCACGATCGCTGCCGCCCAGCTTCACTCCCAATGACAAGGAAGCTAAGGGGTTGGAACTGCTCCGTCGGGTGTTCGCCAGCGACAGCGAGGAGATCGTTGACCTGCGAGCACAGCGCAACGTCGGCGCCGACGCGGTCGATCAACGGGGTCGACTCTTTGAGTTGAAAGTGTTTCAGGGCGAGGAGCCGGACGCTGTCACACTCCAACCATCGCAGGTTGAGCAGGCATTGCGGGCCGGCGACGACTTCTTCCTAGTCGTCGTGTCGAACGTCGAAGCATCCGGAAGAGACCCTCAAGTGCGCATTATCTTGGATCCGTTCAGTCAACTCACGGCGGGTGAGACCAGTTCGGTAACGCTTTCCGGTATCAGGAGCGCTCCGCACAGCGTGGTTTGCCGAGTTAGTGCTCCACAGAAATGACGCGGTCGAAAGAGATGGCCCCGGTTCAATCTATCGGGACATTGTCTGAGGTTAGGCTCACGCGTATGGACGCGCTGGGTGACGTGCTGAGAGGATCGTCCATGTCCGCGTCTTGGTTGTCGACCACTAGGATTGCTACCTACTGTGTACCAGCTCACAAGTGTGGTCGGGCATGGCAGCGTCAGTTCGATGTGGTTGAGGGCCCCGCTCGCCGCGGCGCTCAGACTGGCAATGGCGGGACCACGGATTGATCATGCGCATCATCGACAACATCAACGAGCTCTTGGGCGACGATCTGAAGGCCGAGATCCGACAGGGCACAAAGCTCCGCATCGCCGCCTCGACGTTCTCCATCTTCGCGTTCGAGGCCCTCCGCAGAGAACTAGAGCGGGTCGATGAACTGGACTTCATCTTCACCTCCCCATCGTTTGTCGCGGCAAAAGCCACCGATCACCTGCCGAAGGAACGGCGACAGTTCTTCATTCCGTCCGGCGCCAACGGTGAATCATCGTTGTACGGTTCGCAGTTCGAGATTCGGCTGCGAAACCAACTGACCCAACGGGCGATCGCGCGCGAATGCGCGAACTGGGTCAAGCACAAGGTCCACTTCCGGTCGAATCGGACCGGTGCGCCGATGCAGCAATTCGTGCTAGTCAACGATGCTGTCGCGTACCAGCCCATTCAGGGATTCACCTCTGCGGACCTGGGTTACGAGCGCGGGAACGCGGTGTCGAACATGGTCACCAAGCTCGACGACGCTCCGATGGCCGCGCAGTACGTGGCACTGTTCGACCAGATCTGGAACAACCCCGCGCAACTCGAGGACGTCACGCAGGCCGTTCAGGATCACATTGCCAGCGTGTACGCAGAGAACTCACCGGCGCGCATCTACTTCCTGATCCTGTACAACCTGTTCGCCGAGTTCCTCGACGACATCACCGAGGACGTGCTGCCCAACGACCGCACTGGCTACCAAGAGACCAAGGTCTGGCAGAGCCTGTACAACTTCCAGCGCGACGCGGCCACCGGGATCATCAACAAGCTGGAAACCTACAACGGCTGCATCCTCGCCGACAGCGTGGGCCTGGGTAAGACGTTCACCGCGCTGGCGGTCATCAAGTACTACGAGTTGCGCAACAAGTCCGTGCTGGTGCTGGCGCCGAAGAAGCTGGCGGAGAACTGGACCAACTACAACGCCAACCTGACCACGAACATCTTCGCGTCTGATCGCTTCAACTACGACGTACTCGCCCACACTGATCTGTCCCGCACCCGCGGCGAGTCGCTCGGGCTGCGCCTGGACCGGATCAATTGGGGCAACTACGACTTGGTCGTCATCGACGAGTCTCACAACTTCCGCAATGCCGACTACGCCGAAGAAAAGGAGTCCCGGTACCAGCGGCTGATGCGTCAAGTCATTCGCGAAGGAGTCAAGACCAAGGTCCTGATGCTGTCGGCCACCCCGGTGAACAATCGATTCAACGACTTGAAGAACCAACTGCAGCTGGCCTATGAGGGCGAATCGGACAACCTCGCAGAGAAACTCAACATCTCCACGACCGTCGAGAAGGTCTTCAGCGACGCCCAGCGAGTCTTCAACGAGTGGTCCAAGCTACCGGCCGAGTCGCGTACCGCTGACCGGATCCTGCAGATGCTCGATTTCGACTTCTTCGAATTGCTCGATTCAGTTACCATTGCCCGCTCTCGCAAGCACATTCAGGCGTTCTACGACACCACAGAAATCGGGACGTTCCCCAAGAGGCGGCACCCCGAATCGATCCGGGTACCGCTGTCCGATCTACCGAATGCCCCGACGTTCAACGAGATCTTCGAACAACTCCAGGCACTCACACTGGCGGTGTACACCCCGTTGGCCTATGTGTTCCCCAGCAGGATCGCCAAGTACGAAGACCTCTACAACGTCAAGGGAGGCACCGCGCGCTCCAACATCGGACAGCTGGGCCGTGAGCAAGGGCTCAAGAAGCTCATGACGGTGAATCTGCTCAAGCGCCTGGAGAGTTCGGTCGAAGCGTTCCGCCTCACACTGACCAAAATCGAACTGGCAGTGGGCAGCAGCCTCGATCGGCTGGATTCACACACCAAATCCGCAACCGACTTCAACACCGATCTGACCGACCTCGATCTGGACATCGACGACGAGGACGACGCCAATGTCGAAGCCATTTCATTCGGCGACAAGATCAAGATCGACCTGGCAGACATCGACATCGAGTCATGGCACCGGGACTTGAGCAACGACCGCGAAACGCTGCAGGAACTGCTCGACGAGATGCACAAGGTCACGCCCACCCATGACCTCAAACTCCGGGCGCTCCGGCAACTCATTGAGAAGAAGGCAGCGCATCCGTTCAACCCGGACAACCGAAAGGCGTTGATCTTCTCGGCGTTCGCCGACACCGCCGAGTATCTGTACCGGGAGCTCGCACCGGTGCTCGCCGCCGCGGGACTGGAATCAGCTCTGGTCACCGGTGGAGCACACGCCGCCAAGACAACGTTGGGCACCGGCCGCGACTTCCAGCAGGTCCTGACGCTCTTCTCCCCCAGGTCCAAACAACGGCATCTGACCATGCCGCGGGAGACCGGCGAATTGGACGTGCTCATCGGCACCGACGTGATCAGCGAAGGGCAGAACCTGCAGGACTGCGACTACCTGGTCAACTACGACATCCACTGGAACCCGGTGCGAATCATCCAACGTTTTGGGCGAATTGACCGAATCGGGTCCACCAACGCAGAGATTCAACTGGTCAATTTCTGGCCCGACATCTCGCTCGACGAGTACATCAACCTCAAGGAGCGCGTCGAGAGCCGCATGGTGATCGCGGACCTCGCCAGCACTGCCGACGACAACGTGCTGACGCTCGAGGACAGCGACGCCGCATTCCGCAAAGAGCAGCTGCGCAAGCTCCAAGACGAAGTCATAGAACTCGAAGACGTCCGCAGTGGAGTGTCGATCACCGATCTGGGTCTCAACGATTTCCGGATGGATCTTCTCGGCTATTTAAAGGAATACGGTGACCTGGCCGCTGCCCCTAAAGGGCTGCACGCCGTCGTACCCGCCGTACCCGACAAAGGTTTACGTCCCGGCGTGCTGTTCGCCCTTCGCAATGTCAAGGCCGATGCGAACATCAATCGCGGAAACCGACTGCACCCGCACTATCTCGTGTACCTCGATAACGACGGCAAAGTCATTGCCGATCACACCGAGGCCAAGCATCTCCTCGACCTGATCCGTACCGGATGTCGGCCGCACGACGAGCCGGTTGGCGCTGTCACCCGGGCATTCAATGCGGCGACCCGCGAAGGCGGCGAGATGAGCAAGTACTCCGAACTACTCACCGCAGCGATTCGATCCATGATCGAAGTCACCGAAGAACGCGACATCGACAGCCTCTTCAGCGACGGCGCAACGACGGCATTGACTCAGACCATCGCCGGCCTCGATGACTTCGAATTGATCGCGTTCATCGCGGTCGTCGATGCCAGTGGGGCCGGCTCGTGACCGACGTTCTGTATCGGTGGCCGACAGCCGCTCAGTTCGGGCGCGTGGTGCCCAAGACCAAGTTCTACGAGCACGGCTCGGTGTCCACTGCGGTGAAAGAGAAGTTCGTGGCCGAGGTGCAGCGGATCACTTGGGCCTACAAGCTTGCCGAATCGACCATCAATCTTCCCGGCAGCGCCGAAGTTCCCGAGATCCAGGTGTTCCACATCGAGGCCAAGGGCGACGACGTCGCCGAGCCCGTGCTGACCGCCATCGACAAGGCAGTGCGCACCCCGATCATCTTCGAGATCCTCCGCGCCGATGGCCATCTTCGGATGACAGCCGCACTCAAACTCGTCGACGGCAAGGCCAAAATCGACGCGTATCACAGCACGAGTTGGCTGCCCAAAGACTGCGAGCGACAACAGCTCCCGGCCGCAATCACGCTCACCGCGCTCTACACCGCGCTTGTGCAGTCCCTGAGCCCGGTGAGCGCCCGCCCCGGTGAAGACCTCACCGACGCGGCCGCCCGCATGGAAGCAGTCCGCAAATTGGAGCGCGAGATCGCCTCCCTGCAGCGGAAGTTGCGCAACGAGCCGCAATTCAACCGCAAGGTCGAGATACGACGAGTCCTCAAAACAAAACAAGCAGAACTGGAACAGCAGAGGTAACCGTGGAGAAACTTCGCATGACGTCGCCTGATCTGACCGAGGCCAACATCGACAAGATCGCCGACCTGTTCCCGAGTGTGGTCTCCGAGACACGCGACGCCGACGGCAACCCGAAGCGGGCAATCGACTTCGATCAACTGCGCCAAGAGCTGTCCGACCATGTCGTCGAGGGGCCACACGAGCGCTACCAGCTCGACTGGCCCGGCAAGCGCGAAGCCGCCTTCGCTGCCAACGCGCCGATCGCCAAGACGCTGCGGCCAGTGCGTGAGGAGTCGGTCGACTTCGATACCACCAAGAACCTCTTCATCGAGGGCGACAACCTGGATGCGCTGAAGCTGCTGCAGGAGTCGTACCTGGGCAAGGTAAAGCTGATCTACATCGATCCGCCGTACAACACGGGTAGCGATTTCGTGTACGACGATGATTTCGCACAGTCAACGTCCGAGTACCTTGCACGCTCTGGCCAGATCGATGAGCTCACAGCACGTCTCGTATCTAACCCGGAGACCAAGGGACGATTCCACTCAGACTGGTTGGACATGATCTACCCCCGCCTACGGCTTGCACGGAATCTTCTCGCCGAGGACGGATACATCATCGTCAGCATTGACGATAGTGAGTTTTCTACGATGGAACTGCTGCTCGATGAGGTATTCGGAGCCGACAACAAGCTGGCGGTTCTCGTGTGGGACCGCAACCGAAAGAACGATGCACGGTTTTTCTCAGTAGGGCATGAGTACATGCTTGTCTATGCACGTAATAAAGCGGGCCTGACCGAAGCTGGTGTCCGACTGCGTGAACCGCAACCTGGCGTCGATGAAGCCCGTGACTTGTTCCGCGATCTGAAGGCTCGTTTCGGCGAAGACTGGGGTGCGATTCAGGCGGAGTGGCGGAAATGGACGAAGTCATTTCCAGCCGATGATGAGCGACTCAAACTAGGCCGCTTCAGCAAAGTCGGGCCTCGTGGGCCGTTTCGAGATGATGGCAACATATCATGGCCCGGCGGTGGTGGTCCAAGATACGAAGTTCCGCATCCCATCACAGGGCAAGCTTGCAAGATCCCCTCCAGAGGTTGGGTATTCCCGACCCGAGCCCGCTTCGATGAGGCAGTGAGCGCCGGACGTGTGGTCTTTGGACCCGACCACACGACGCAACCGCGCATCTTGAGCTATTTGTTTGAGTCTGAAGGCTTGGTTATGGGCTCGGTGCACTACAGCTACGCGCAGACAGCCGCCGTCGATTTCGCCCAAATCATGGGCGGCAAGGTCTTCGATAACCCGAAGAACTGGAAAGATCTGAGCCGTCTCATCGACTACTTGAGCGGCCCAGGAGACATTATCATCGATTTCTTCGCGGGCTCAGGCTCGACGGCCCACGCAGTGTTAGAGCTCAATGCGTCCACCGGCAGCCGCCGCCGCTTCATTATGGTGCAGATTGCTGAAACTCCTGATCCGAAATCGGTCGCAGCAGAATCGGGGTACGCGTCGATTGCAGAGATCGGCAGAGACCGCATTCGTCGGGTCGGTGCGGCTGTGCGTGAGAAACTGGGTCTCGCCGCTGAAGGATTCGATTCAGGATTCCGTAATCTCAGGGTCGACTCCACAAACATGGCCGACGTACTCCGAACCCCAGACGAGACCGGCCAGCACGAACTCGCCGATCTCGAGTCCAGCGTCAAACCCGACTGCTCCGGCGAAGATCTACTGTTCCAGGTCCTGCTCGACTGGGGCCTGGAACTCACCATGCCCATTGCGGTCGAGACGATTGAAGGCCACGAAGTTTTCATCGTCGATGATGGCGCTCTCATCGCCTGCTTCGACGCAGAGATCGGCCCAGAACTCGTGCGAGCTATCGCCCACAAAGAACCACTCCGCGCCGTTTTCCGTGACTCCAGCTTCGCCTCCGATGACGAGCGCATCAACGCCGAACAGCTTTTCCGAGAACTCTCGCCATCTACGCTCGACGTGAAGGTCATCTGACGGCGATGAAACTTCAATTCAAGGTCCAGCAGTACCAGACCGACGCCGTCGATGCGGTTGTCGACGTGTTCGCCGGACAGCCGAAGCGCGATGGCGTGTCGTACCGGATCGACCCAGGCAAGGTGAATCCTTCCGCTGATCCTGGACTGTTCGATCCCAAGTCTGATTCCGGCTTGCGGAACGCTGAGATCGCCCTGACCCAGGCGCAGCTCCTGGCCAACGTTCAGCAGGTACAGCGGTCTCGGAACCTCCCCTTGTCCAACGAGCTGGAAGACAGCAAGGCCGCAACCGGCGCCCCGAATCTCGATATCGAGATGGAAACCGGCACCGGAAAGACCTACGTCTACATCAAGACGATCATGGAGTTGAACAAGCGGTATGGCTGGTCGAAGTTCATCATCGTCGTCCCGTCCATCGCGATCCGCGAAGGTGTGAAGAAGTCGTTCGACATCACCGCCGAACACTTCCAGCAGACCTACGGCCGCAAGCCCCGCTGCTTCATCTACAACTCGTCACAGCTGCACGAGATCGAACGCTTCAGCTCCGACGCCGGAGTGCAGGTGATGATCATCAACATCCAGGCATTCAATTCGAGGAGCAAAGACAACCTCCGGATCTACGACGAACTCGACGACTTCCAGTCGCGGCGGCCGATTGATGTGATCAGCGCGAACCGACCGATCGTCATCATTGATGAGCCCCAGAAGATCAGCGCTCCAAGTGCTTTGGAGTCCCTGTCGCGGTTCAATGCCCTGATGGTGTTGCGTTACTCGGCAACGCACAAGGTCAACCACACCAAGGTCCATCGTCTCGATGCGGTCGACGCCTACAACCAGAAATTGGTCAAGCGGATCTCGGTCCGAGGCATCACCGTGAAGGGCTTGGCCGGCACCACCGCGCACATGTACCTCGATTCGATCGAGGTGAAGAAAGATTCCAAACCCACGGCCCTGCTCGAAATCCTGGTGCAGACAAAGGGCAAGGCGATCGTCCCGCAGCTCAAGCGGGTATCGCAGGGCAGCCGGCTACATGACCTGTCGAAGGGCATCGAGGCCTACCACGGCCTGGTGGTCACCGATGTCAACGCGATCGACGACACCATCACCCTCAGCAACGGAGATGTCGTCGTCGCAGGGCAGCTGACCAATGACGACGGCACCGAAGAATCCAAGCGGCGCATCCAGATCCGAGAAGTAGTCCGGGCCCACGTCGACAAGGAACGTGAGCTCTTCTCACAAGGCGTCAAGGTGCTGTCGTTGTTCTTCATCGACGAGGTCGCTAAGTACCGCGATTACGACCGCGAGGACACCCTCGGTGAGTACGCGCGAATCTTCGAAGAGGAGTACACGACTATTGTCGCTGAGGTCCTCGGCGAGATTGACTTTGACCCAACGACAGCGGCCTATCAGGCATACCTGAGCCGTGACAAAGTGCGCAAGGTTCACGAGGGCTACTTCGCCATCGACAAGAAGACCAAGCATCAAGTCGATCCCACTGTTGCCAAGCGCGGGGATGAAGCCGGACTGTCGACGGACACCGATGCCTACGATTTGATTCTCAAAAATAAGGAGCGACTGCTATCTTTCGATGAACCGGTGCGATTCATCTTCTCGCACTCCGCACTTCGCGAAGGCTGGGACAATCCCAACGTCTTCGTCATGGGCATGCTCAAGAAGAGCGACAACACAGTGTCGCGGCGCCAGGAGATCGGCCGGGGCCTGCGCTTGTCCGTCGACCAACACGGTGACCGCATGGACAATCCGGTGACCGTCCACGACATCAACGAGCTGACCGTCGTCACCGACGAGTCCTACACCGACTTCGTCACCGGCTTGCAGAAGGAGATCGCCGAGACTCTCTCCGCTCGACCGCGCCAGGCCAGCGTGGAGTTCTTCACCGGCAAGACATTCCAGACCGAGGATGGCGAATCCGTGGTGGAGAAGGAGCTCGCACGCGCGCTCTACAAATACCTGATTTGCAACGACTACCTCAACGACGACGACACACTCTCCGACACGTACACGGAGGCCAAGGAAGCCGGCATTCTGGCCGAGCCAACGTCGGATCTACTCAAACCGCTGATCCAGCACCTTGTGCCACTGGTCGATTCGCTCAACCAAGAACTACCGATCCCGCCGGACGCCCGAAAAGCCAAGAAGATCGCGCTCAACCAGGCCAACTTCGACAAGAAGGAATTTCAGGCGCTGTGGAGCCAGATCAACCACAAGGCGGTCTATCAGGTCGAGTTTGATTCCGCTGAGCTCATCAGCAAGTGCGTCTATGAACTGGACCAGCACCTCAATGTCGCACCGACACAATATGTTGTCGAGACCGGCATCCAGAAGGAATCAGTTGACGTCGACAAACTCTCTGCCGCAGAGGGATTCGCCGTATCGAGTACAGAAACCCACACTGAGACGACATCGGCCGGATCTCAGGTCAAATACGATCTGCTGGGCGAGATCACCGAGAAGACCCAACTCACCCGTCGTACCGCAGCAGCGATCCTCCAAGGCGTTACACCGGAGACATTCGCAAAGTTCCGACTCAACCCCGAGCAGTTCATCACTGAGGCCGCTCGGCTGATCAACGAGCAGAAGGCCGCCACCATCATCGAGCGACTGACGTACGACACTCTGGAAGACCAGTTCGACACCGCGATCTTCACCGAGAATCAAACCAAGCAAGACTTCACCAACGCTGGCAACAAGCTGACCAAGCACATCTACGACTATGTTGTCACCGATTCTAAGGTGGAGCGTGCGTTCGTCACCGAGCTCGACACCAGTGCCGAGGTCGCGGTTTACGCCAAGTTGCCCCGCGGCTTCTTCATCCCGACGCCGGTTGGTGACTACAACCCTGACTGGGCCGTCGCCTTCACCGAAGGAACCGTGAAACACATCTACTTTGTGGCCGAGACCAAGGGATCGCTGTCGTCGCTTCAGCTCAAGGGAGTCGAGACCGCGAAGATCGATTGTGCCCGGAAGTTCTTCGCAACACTCAACGCGAAGAACGGTGACAACGTCAAGTACGACGTCGTCGATGATTACGCCAAGCTCATGGAGCTTGTCATGTCGTGAACGGCAGACATCGCCTCATGTATCACATATGAATGTTGTCGAGGGGAGGAAGATGTCCGGGCGGTTGATGACCCCGTCAAAGGTGACCGCGTGGCTCGACTGCCCTCACTACCTGACTTTGCGCGGGCAGGTCGACACCGGTCTCATCGATGACCCCAAGCCAATTTTCGGCTCCTTCGCGCGGCTACTTGCGGACAAAGGTCTCGCCCACGAGCAGGACTGCCTGCAGCACTATCGGCACGAGGGATTGTCGATTCTCGAGGTTCCCCAGCGAGACAAGCGTGAACTGTTCTCGGACTGGGTGGACCGCGTCAGCAACCCGCTTCATGGTGACTATGACGTGTGGTACCAAATGCCGTTCATCCACGACGGCATCCGAGGCATCGCAGACTTCGTGATCCGTGTGCGAGACCCGGAATCGGAGGCGATCTCGTACGAACCCGTCGATGCGAAACTCACCCGTACCGAGGCCAAGCCCGGCCATGTGCTGCAGCTGTGCTTCTACGCTGACGCCATTGAGAGGCTAACGGGCACTCCGGTTGAACGAATGCACATCTGGCTGGGCTCCGGACAGCTGGAGACGCTGCGCGTCAATGAATTTCGCCCCTACTGGCGCAGACTGCGGACCCAATTAGCCGCCGCGATCGACGTCGGGCCGGATTCAACCACCGTCCCGCAGCCGTGTGCGCATTGTCCGTTCTGCGAGTTCAACGCCGTCTGTGAGGACCGATGGCGCGCCGAGGACTCGCTGATCTACGTCGCCGGCATTCGGCAGCTCGAGATCGCCGCGCTGGTGGAGGCGGACTTGCCGACGCTGACCCAACTCGCGCAAATCGCGGAGCCCGTCGAGGGAATGCACGCGAACCGGCTCACAAGGCTTGTTGGACAAGCCGCGCTTCAACTGCGGGCTCGCTCCGATCTCGGAGCGCCGCCACCGTTTTCGATCGTTCCTCCAAGTGAAGAGCCGGTGTGGGGCCGCGGGCTGGAGGAAATGCCGGCACCCGATGACGGCGACGTCTTCCTGGACTTTGAGGGTCATCCCTTTTGGCGTGCCGACTCCGGCCTCTTCTTTCTGTTCGGGCTCTTGGAACGTGACGACAAGGGCGACTGGTCATATCGCACCTGGTGGGCGCACGACCTGAAGCAGGAGGCCGTCGCAGTCCACGAGTTGGTGCATTATCTCGACGGACGACGCCGCGATTTTCCCAACATGCACGTCTACCACTACAACCACACCGAGCGTTCGGCCCTGCAACGCATGGCGGAATCACATGGAGTGGTTGAGTCGGAACTGACCGAGTTGGTGTGTACCGGAGCGTTCGTCGACCTCTACCGCGTCATCCTCAATGGATTTCAGGTCGGCGCCGAGTCGTACGGCCTGAAGTCAGTGGAGCGACTCACCGAGTACGAGCGCAGCCACGACATCGACAAGGGTGCCGGCGCGGTGGTCCAGTACGAGCGCTTCATGACCCAGCGCGATGAGGCGGAACTCAAGGCCATCGCCGCGTACAACGAGGACGACGTCCGCGCCACTCTGGCTCTGCGGGACTGGTTGATCTCCCATCGCCCTGCCGACATGCCTTTCCGCGACGCCGTTATCGAGTCAGAGCCGGGCGTTCCCGAACTCAACGAACGTGTCGTGCAACTGCACGAGTTCGGTGAAGGAACGCTTCAGTTCTTCCTCGGCGACCTGCTGGGCTACTGGTGGCGAGAGTGGCTGGCCTACATCGTCCCGCGGATGCTCAAACTGCAGGCCGAGCCCGCCGATCTCTTGGAAGATCCAGAAGTTATCGCCGAGTTGGCCTGCGTTGAGCTGATCGAGCGGACCGGTAGACGTGGCCAACCCATCACTCCGCTGATGCGGTTCCGGTTTCCCGACCAGACCCTGGAGCGTTTTCCTCGCGACGGTGGCCGGGTAATCCTGCTTGACCAGGATGGGAACCGCTTGTATTCCAGCATCGAGAGACTCGATCGAACAGGCAATGAAGTGGACTTGACCTGGGGCGAAAAGTTGCGTGAGTTGCCCGCCCCGCCGGGATCGGTTGTCCTTGACGACTGGGTGGACGCGAAACCGAAGGCACTTGCCCTGCAGGCATTTGCGGACGACATCCTCGATGGACGCTCAGCTAACCGCGTCACGGTGGCGCTTCTAAATCGTGAGCTGCCACGCTTCGCTGGACCTGGCCCCGAAGGCGGCGTGTTCAGTGACGACCTCGACGCGATGGTGCGCTGGGTGACGCAGCTCGACCACAGTTTCGTAGCGATACAGGGGCCACCCGGTGCGGGGAAGACACACAATGCGGCTCACCTGATCTACGCATTGATCACCACCGGCCGGCGAGTCGGAATCACAGCCACCAGCCACGTCGCCATCACCAACCTGCTGGACAAAGTGATTGCAGTGTTCGAAGAACACGGGAATGGCGATGCTCTACGGGCGATACAGAAACCGGCCGCTGGTGCCGGAACACCGGCCGGCGTGACGCTCGCCAGTGACAATCCAGCCTGCGCACGAACGGATTTCAACCTCGTCGCAGGAACGGCATGGCTATTCGCCTCCAACGTCATGGCACAGGAGCCAGTCGACGTACTCGTCATCGACGAGGCCGGTCAGCTATCGCTCGCCGACGCGTTGGCCGCGTCGCGCGCTGCTCGCAATCTGATCCTCCTGGGTGACCCACTGCAGCTGCCGCAGGTCGCTCAAGCTTCGCACCCGCGCGACAGCGGACGAAGCGTGCTCGAGCATGTGGTGGGTGAGGATGTCACCCTAGCTGAAGACCGTGGAGTGTTCCTGTCGACAACGTGGCGGATGCATCCAGACGTGTGCGCTTTCATCTCGGAGCAGATCTACGAAGGCCGACTGACGTACCACCCGAATTGTGCGCGGCAATCCACCACGGCGGGAACAGGTTTGCGCTGGATTGCCGCGGCGCACGATGGAAATACGACCAGCTCGGTGGAAGAGGCCGATTTGATTGCGGCACAGCTGCTTCAGCTCATCGGGACCACCTGGGTAAACTTCGACGGAGCCGAGAAGGAATTGACGGTCACGGATTTCATGGTGGTCGCGCCCTACAACGACCAAGTCCGCGCTATCCGGGAGCGCCTCGCCACGGACCCGCTCATCGCGGGCGTGCCGGTCGGAACCGTGGACAAGTTCCAGGGTAGGGAAGCCGCCGTCGTATTGTTCAGCATGACGACGTCGACTGGCAACGACGTAGTCCGCGGCATGGATTTCCTGTTCTCCCGCAACCGCCTCAACGTGGCCATCAGTCGCGCTCGCTGCCTCGCCTACTTGGTGTGCACCGAGCAATTGCTCAACACCCGCGCGCGCACGGTCGCCGACATGCGGCTACTCGCGACACTCAATGCTTTTGTCGAGCACGCAGCTCGTCAGGCAGGAGCGCCGGCCGCATGACCGCACCGCCGCGGCTCCGTATCCCAAACGCCTAAGCAATGTCGTACTTCGATGACATGCTGGTGCTCGTGACTGCGCTCATCGAAAATCCCCAGGTGTGCTCGTTGAAATTCCTCACTTGTGAGCGTCGGTCAGTGTAGTGGTTGGCGGGTTCCGGTGGCGGCTCGTCGGAGGGTGTCGGCGGCGGCGTGGTGGTCGCGTAGTCGGTAGGACTCGCCGTCGAGGTTGATGACCACCGAGCGGTGCAGAAGTCGGTCGAGCATGGCGGCGGCGACGGTGGTGTCGCCGAGGATTTCACCCCAGGCGCCGACCCCGCGGTTGGTGGTGATCACGATGCTTGTTTTCAAATAGCGTTGGGACACAACCTGAAACAACGCCGAGGCCGCCTCGGCCGGCAGCGGCAAATAGCCCAGTTCGTCAATCACCAACAGCGTTGGTCCGGCGTAGAACCGCATGGTCGTGGCCCAGCGTCCCTCGATCGCGGCGCGGTGGCATCGGGCCGCTAGATCGGCGGCGGTCGTGAAGTAGGTGCGATACCCGGCATGGGCTGCCGCGCGTGCTAATCCGACCGACAGATGGGTCTTGCCTGTCCCGGGCGGGCCGATCAGTAGAACGTTGGTCGCCGATTCGAGATAGCGGCAGGTTCCCAGTTCGTCGATCAGGGCGCGGTCGATACCGGCGGCGGCATCGACATCGAAATCGGCGAGGGTGGCCGGGGTGGGCAGACTGGCGAACCGTAGCCGGCCCGCCAGCCGACGGGCGGTGCTGGCATCGACCTCCACAGCCAGCAGCCGCTCCAAGGCCACCGTGAGCGACAGACCCTCCGCGGTGGCCTGATCGAGCACCGAGGGCAGTGCTTCGGCGGCAGCGGTGAGTTTGAGCTCGGCCAAATGCGACCGCAGCTGCTGATAGCGGCTGGCCGCAGCCGCCGGCGCCTGGGCATCGGTGGTGGTTTTGCGGGTGCGTGTAGTGGGGGTCATTGCAGGGTCCTTTTCTGGGCGGCCCGCTCATAGACGGACAAGTCGATGACAGTGGAATCGGTTGATTGCATTGCTGATTCGGTCATATTGGCGGTGGTATCGCGGCGTGCAAGGAGTTGCGCGGCAGCGGTTTTGGCGGCCGGTCCGGGTGGTATGCGTTCCTTGCGGCGATGCGGTTTGCCCGTGTTCGCGGTGGCCATTGCGGCGTTATCCAGGGCGATGACGTGGCCGCTATCGCGCACCATCACCCCCAACCCATCGGCGGCCATGCGGTGCCGGGCGATCACGATCCCGCTCGTGGTGGCGATATCGCAGAACTCGCCACCGACCGGGTGACTCACCATGACCTGCGCGGCAGCAAGCTCCGGAGGCACCGAGTAGCGGTTGCCGCGGTAGGACACCAACGCTTGGCGCGAGGCGGTCCGGGTTTCGGACACGATCACCGGATACGGCGTCGCCGGCACCGGCGATAGGGGTTCGGCCTTGGCGACCACGGCCACCGAGGACCGCCCGTCAGCGGTGGCCCGGATCCGGGTGTCACCACGGACATTGGCGAAGCGATCCACACTGGCCTGTGCCGCCTCGACGGTCATGTCATCAGCCAGAGTGCGCCACCACCGTTGCGCGGCAGTGTGATTGACCTTCTCCACCACGCCCTTGCGATTCCCCCGCCGCGGTGGACAGATCGCCACCGAGACCCCGTAGTGCTTGGCGACCCCGGCGAACGAAGCGGTCACCCGGCCTGAGCCCGGGTCGCAGACGGTGGCCATCCGGTCGAACCGCCAGAGGCGGGTCAGCCCGCCCAGACCACGCACGATGCGGTCGATGGCGGCGACCAGGTGTGGCTGGCCTTCTGACGGTGAGAGCACCGCTCGCCACTTGTCCGAATGCGCCAGTGAGCCCACCAGCAGATGCGCGGTCTTGCCCCACCCCCAATCTGCGGGCGGGTCGGGCAATTCCAGCCAGTCCCACTGGGTTTCCTCACCGGGTGGGTGCGCAATGATCGCGTTGGGCCGGTCGGTGGCGGTACGGCAGGCCTCACAGTCCGGCCGCAGATTGCGCTGGCGGATGTTGCGGGTCAAGCTCTGATAGGACAGCCCGAACCCCAACTCCTCGAGCTCGTCGTAGAGGGTACGGGCCCACAGATGTGGGTCCTCGACCAGTCGCGCGGACACGTAGTCGACGAACGGATCGAACGGATCAGGACCGGGCCGGGCACGGACCCCGGGCTGGCCGTCACCGGCCAGGTACTTGCGGACCGTTTTGCGGTCGAAACCGGTGTGACGGGCGATCGCAGAGATCGTCCAACCACGTTTCTGTAGGGCGTGTACTTCCATGTCGTCCTCCCATGTGAGCATGAGAAAGCGGGCCTCCTTCGACTGGAGCTACTGGCGTCAGACACCAGCAGCATCGAGGGAGGCCCGCCCTTCTCGGCGGAGCCACACAGGTGGGGAATTTCGATGAGCGTCAGTGGGGAATTTCAGTGAGCGCGGTCACTCGCCGTGTTCAGAGCTAAGGAGTGGGGCGCGTGGACGATGTTGATCGGCTGTTGACGGCGTGTGAAGTGTTGGGCAACTCCGAACACTGGTTTCGGCCTGAGGGTTATCACGACGGGCTGGCCTTGTGCATCATCGATTCGATCCAGTCGACTGGCTCCCACTATGCCAGCGTTCGGAACGTCGTCGGTCGCTACCGCCGCCATCGAGGCGATGCGGCGACGATCGACGGGACCGGGGAACTGCTCGCCACGTTCGACACCTGTGGTGGTGTCGACGGCTGGGCACGCGAGATCGGCAACCTGAAGCCGGCCTCCACCCGCAAAGGTGCCTCGTTGAAAGCTGCCGTCATCCAAGAGGTTGCGCGCAATCTTCACGACGACGGTGTCCGCACCACCGATGACCTGCGAGCCCGCGGCGCCCTGGAACTCGGCAACGAGGCCCGGCGACTGGCAACCAAGAAGCTGTGGACGAACGTGGAAGCGCAGTCGTCCGGCATCACCTGGAATTACGCGCTCATGCTCGCCGGTGTCCCGGGTGTCAAGGCCGACCGGATGGTTACCCGATTTGTCAGTCGGGCGCTCCACGGCGTCGAGCTATCACCGGAGACCGCTGCGTCCCTTGTCCGTGAGGTGGCGCAGCAGATGGCTGTGCCTGCAACCGATCTCGATCACGCCATTTAGCGCAAGGAATCGGGCCGGCCGGTGTCCTTCGATCCCGATGACGAGCAGCAACCCGTCCTCGAAGAAGCCGATGAGATGGACAACCACGACCGCGATACGCGATGACAGCCCTTATCGCGTGGCTCGACGCGTCGAGCGAGGATCAGCGGAGGATGCCGGGTCGAGCGGATGATCGTGCACTTCCCGCTGAGCCGCGAAGATGCACAGCATGACCGGCTCCGAGGGATTGCTGCACGAGCGGGGACAGATCGGTCACGCGACCTGACTGGCCCGGGCCACCTCTGGACCCTAAAAGCGCAGGGTCAGCTGCTCTCCCAAATCTTCCTCCGTGGACACTGGTTCTGTAGCGGCGTGGCGCAACAGGTCGCCGAGGCGCTCAATGCCTGTTAACTCAACCGCCCCATGCTGAACAAGAGCATTGTTGCCGGGTGTGCTTCCCCCTCCAGTCCACGCCGCGACTCGGCCGTAGTGATGTTTTAGGGCTTCTGTTGCACCTGCCCACGTACCGCCTGCCTCTCGCTCGCTTGCGATAACCACGGTGCAGCACGACAGCGCGTAGACAATTTTGTTGCGGCCCATCGCATTACCGACGGAGAACGGCGCAGTGGGTGCATAAGGCGTAATGAGGCAGATATTGCCGTCAGCGATACCGCGCCGGGTACCGGGGCGAGTCACAGACTTCTGCAAAGCGTCTGCGAGGACGCCGATGACCTGACCACCCACTTCGAACGCTCCGTTCATCGCATCGCGGTCAACCCCGCGAGCGGCACCAGAGACGACCGGCAATCCGGCTTTCACCGCGGCATGAGCGATATCGCGTGCCACTTGAGCGCCGACTTCGGTGACGTTGCGTGAACCCACCACCCCGACCCCATCGGTGTTGAGCAGCGCCGCGTCGCCTACCCCATGCAGGGTTACGGGTGCGGCGTCTCCCAACCGTGCACGCAAGCGCTCTGGGTACCGTTTCCCTGCGGCAGTGATGGTCCAAACCCCGGAATGCTCGAGCTTCTCGAGGGCCAGCGCAATGCTGGCCGCGCGGTCGAAGAGGGCGGCTATCCGGTCGGCTTTCTCGGTGGCGATCACCAGTTTGGTGGCGATCTCAGTGGATGTCATACTGCGTAGCTCGGCCGCGCTGGTATCCCGGGTGACCTGCCAGAACTCTCGACCGGACAGCGGCTTGACGATAGAGTCGGCCAGGCGGCTGGTCAGCGCCAGCGCCGCGAGGTCGTAGGTGTCAAGCAAATGTCATCCTTTGATCTTGGCCACGGCGAACGGGTACACCGGACCGGTTCCTGCCCTTATCAACAGATCGCCCAATACCGTCATTGTCCACCTGGAGTCGACCACATCATCGATGAGCAAGACTGGGCCAGGCGGCACTGGTTGGCGTATCTCGAAAACACCTTCGACATTGAAGATCTGCTGGGCGCTGTTCTCCATCAGCTTTTGTGGCTCGTTGTGACGTTTCTTGACGATGCAATCAGATAGCTGCACCCCGAGCAGCTCCGCCAGGCGCGTGGCAAAGTCGGCTACAAGTTCGCGTTCGGGATCCAGACTGGGCACGTAGGCGATGGCGCCGTCGAAGTCGGGAAGCCATTCGTTCACGAGTTTCGACGCAGCGAGGACGAGGTCGTTACTCAACAGGCTGTGCTGGCGTTTAGCATCCAGCAATTGGTCACCCCAGCCGGGGTCGGAGAGATAGCACAGGGCTCGGCCAGCTTCGAGTTGATTGGCGATGGTCCCGGAGCGCGGACCAGCCCACCTCTTGCGCGGGTCGATGGTGATAGGGCGCTTCCTCATGAAAGTGAGGGCACGCGCGACCGCGGTGGATTCAAGCGCTGAGTCGTATCGGTTTCCCGCGCAGTTGTCGCAACGACCGCATTGGCCTGCGTCGGCGTCGTCGAGAGCTGTGCGGATGAACTTCATTCGGCACTCCGCGGAAGTTGCATAGTCGCGCATGGCTTGTTGCTCGTTCAGTCGGGCCGCCCTGACGCGATCGATCCGCTCGGTGTCGAATGACCAATTACGTAGGGTGCGACGGTATCTGGAGTGTTCCTTCTCCACTGCCCCTTCAACGTCCAGTACCTTTAGTAGGCCGGTGATTCGTGCATTGGGCATGTTCACGTTGCTCTCGATGTCCTGAACTTTTACCCAATCCGCAACGCTCTCGAGGTACGAGACGACTTCCTCTGCATGCCACTGCATGGGAAGCCCGGTTTCCAAGAAGTACTGCCAGATATCCTCGTCGCGCTCTCCCCATAGCAACACAACCTCAGCGTCGTCGACTGCACGGCCGGCGCGTCCTACCTGCTGGTAGTAGGCCACAGGTGAATCGGGGGACTGAAAGTGGATGACGAAGGAAAGATCGGGCTTGTCGAAGCCCATACCGAGCGCCGAGGTCGCGGCCACGACTTTGACTCGGTTCGACTTAAGCTGCTGCTCAATGTCACGTCGGAGTAAGGCGTCGGTCTCCCCGGAATACGCCGCCGCGGCAATACCATTCTCCATCAACCAGTCTGCGACTCTCAAAGTGTCGGCGACGGTCAAGCAGTAGACAATGCCGGAGCCCTCCATTCGCGGAATCCACTTGGCCAACCACGCGAGCCGTTCCACCGTCAATGGGATTTCTACCGCGTGCAGCGACAAGCTCTCCCGGTCGAGACTGCCGCGGATCACGGTGAGCTCCGCGCCCAACTGGTGGCTAATGTCGTCGATGACTCGATCGTTCGCTGTCGCCGTTGTGCACAGAACCGGGACACCGGGTGCCATGAGTTCAAGGACCCGGACCATGCGCCGGTAGTCGGGACGAAAGTCGTGACCCCAGTCGCTAATACAATGTGCTTCGTCAATTACCAATAGCCCCGCGGTGCTGGTGAGCGGGCCGAGTAGCCGTTCTCTGAAGTCGTTGTTGTTGAACCGCTCCGGCGAGACCAACAGCAGGTCCACTGCCCCGCTGAGCAACTGGTCCTCGATCTGCGACCAATCGTCCCGGTTCTCGCTGTTGATCGTGACGGCATGGAGATTCAGCCGCGTCGCGGCCTCGATCTGATCTCTCATCAGCGCAAGCAGAGGAGACACGATGATGGTGACACCTGCGCCTCTGTCGCGAAGGAGACGAGTGGCGACGAAATACACCGCACTCTTACCCCAACCGGTGCGTTGTACAACGAGAAGACGGCGGCGGTCCGTGACCAGGGCTTGAATCGCCTCAAACTGGCCGTCACGAAAGGCTGCCGATGGGCCCAGCGCGCGCCGTAGGACTACCAGTGCTTCGTCCTTGAAACGCATGCTCAGCGCCCCTATCGAGATGTTCGGTGATGGCGGTTGTGAGTGTAAATGCGGCGTCAGACAAGTATTGCCGGTTCGGGCTCTTCATCAATTGACGGAGGTGACGGATAACATTCCATGCACGATATGTAACGCGAACAAACTGCAACGACACGGGGGCAAAGTGCCGTGCGAAAGTGGGGACATGGCTGACGACCGCTTGAAAAATTTCGTGTTGTCATTGGCAGATGCCGACGAGAAACTGAGTGAGCAGGCCAAGCTCGTGGTGCTCGCCGCGATGGAAAGTCCTGACGAACTTGGCGAGGTGCTCAGTGATGACGCCACGTCGGTAGAGCTGGTGCAGTCGCTGACCGCAGAGGCAAGACAGGACGGCGAACCGGTAGGCGCCTACCTGCACTCCATCACCGTGCAAGGCTTCCGTGGAATAGGGCCGGTCGTCACTCTTCCCTTCCGCCCAGGCCCGGGACTGGTCGTGGTTGCGGGCCGCAATGGGTCGGGAAAGTCGACCCTCGCTGAGGGGCTGGAGCTCGCGTTGACCGGCACGAATTCGCGCTGGAAAAACAAGACCGCGGTGTGGTCGCAGAACTGGCGGAACCTGCACGCCGGTGAACCCGCTCAGATCCGCGTGAAACTGGCTGAAGAAGGATCGGGCGCAACGGTGATCGGTGTGGATTGGCCGTCTGGTGAGGTCGAGGTTGAGAATCTCAAAACTTGGGTGCAGCGGGACGGAAAGAAGCGCGAAGACACCGCCGTACTCGGGTGGACCGGTGCGCTGGAGATGTACCGGCCCCTACTCAGCTACGATGAACTCGGCGGCATTCTCGAGGGCCGTTCAAGCGACTTCTACGACCAACTGCATAAGCTCCTGGGCCTGGAGCAGCTGACTGATGCCATGGCCCGCCTCGAAAAAGAGGTCAAGCAGCTGAAGCAGCCGTCGGCCGCTCAAAAAAGTGCGCGCGATGCCCTTCGCCCCAAGTTAGAGGCGCATGGTGACCCGCGCGCGGCAAAAGCCTTGGCGCAGCTGAAAAAGCGTCGGCCCGATCTGAATGCGGTCAGGCCGCTAATAAGCGATAGGACGACCTCAGCCATGCCGTCGGCATGGAGTTGCGCACAGAACCTGACAGTTCCTGACGAACAAGACGTCGCGCTAGCCTGCCAGGTGCTGCGATCGGCGGCCGATGCTGAGCAAGAAGAGGTCGGTCGCGCTGACGTGCTTACTGCCGACCGTGTCCGGCTGCTGGAGGTCAGCCTCGAGTTTCATGCCAACCATGGCGACCAGAAGTGCCCGGTCTGCGGTGGCGGTGACCTGACCGCAGAATGGGCCGTCGCTGCACGATCGGCACTTGCGGGAGCTCAGCAGTCGGCGCAGGCATTGTCATCGGCTCGAGCCGCGACCAAGCAGGCCCGCTCTGCGCTCGTCGACCTTGCGAATAGCGTTCAGTTGCCGCCGGAGTCGGATGTGTCGCTGTCACATCTGCCTACAGCCCTGGCCGCATACCAAGCCTTCGTGGCGCTGCCTGGTGACGGTGCGCATGCGCTGGCCGATCATGTTCAGCAGAAGCTGCCCTCACTCCGTGACGCGTATTCGGTGCTGCAGGAGCAGGCGGCTGAGTTGATCGCAGCGCAGGAAGATGCCTGGATGCCGGTCGCTGTAGAGCTCGCGGAATGGCTTGGTAAGGCAGAGCGAGCCGACGCGGTCGCATCAACCTTGGCAGTGGCATCCGAAGCGCTGAAATGGTTGCTGGACAACGCCGCTCAGCTGCGTAGCCAGCGCATCGAACCGCTTGCCGAGCAAGCCCGACAGATTTGGGCGACGCTGCGGCAGGAAAGTAACGTCGAGCTAGGTGGGATTGAGCTTGCGGGGCAGAAAACCACCCGCCGCGTTGTGCTCAAGGCGGATGTGGACGGGTCGGATACCGAAGCCTTCGGCGTGATGAGCCAGGGTGA
This sequence comes from Mycobacterium sp. E802, assembly GCF_001666875.1. NCBI lineage: Bacteria > Bacillati > Actinomycetota > Actinomycetes > Mycobacteriales > Mycobacteriaceae > Mycobacterium > Mycobacterium sp. E802. Next base: position 10,956 of record NZ_LZJD01000141.1, on the reverse strand, counting down.
GCTCCAAGCTTTGGCATTGGCCGTCTTCATTCCTCGCGCGACGTCGCCAGCCAGCCCGTTTCGTTTCATGGTGCTCGACGACCCCATCCAAGCGATGGACCCCTCAAAGATCGATGGCTTCCTGCAGGTCCTCACTCAATTGGCGACTAACAGGCAGGTCATCGTGTTCACGCACGATGACCGATTGCCGGCAGCCATCCGGCGATCGCGGGTAGAGGCGCACATCGTCGAGGTGAATCGTGGTGCGAATTCGGTGGTCGCAGTGGCAGAAGCGAGCCGGCCCGCGACGAGGATGCTGAAAGACGCGTATGCGATCGCGGCCGACGATGCCGTACCCGAGGCGGTCAAGAAGGCCGCAGTTCCGGTCCTATGCCGCGACGCCCTGGAGTCCACCGCATGGGACGTCTTCTGCGCGCGTCAGCTGGCGCGCGGTGTGCCACATTCCGTGGTCGAACAGGCCTGGGAATCAGCAACATTGACGAAGGCCCGGATCGCCTTGGCGGTGAACCCGGAAGACAAAGCCGCCGTGGATAGATGGCTGTCCGGCGGATCGGCACGGCGTGAGGCGTTGTGGGTCGCCGCCAGCGGCGCACACAAAGGTGTGGCTGACTACAAGGATGCGGTGAACTCGACCCGGCTGGCAGTTGGCGACTTGGCGAAACTGGCGTCATGACCGATCGTGTGGAGCTGCTGTCGTATGCCGAGCAGGTGCTTGATGGCACGGTGAGGCTTGGTGTCCGCGGTCCGAGGACCGCAGCACTTCTTGCCCGATGTGCGTTCGAGGACTGGCTGGACGAGATGAGTGCTCCCTGGGCGACCCAAGCCGAGACCGACAGGCCGCCAACCACGAGTTCGAAGCTCGTCGCGCTGGGAGCACTTCACGGAAACGAGCTGGGGGAGCAGGCCAAAACTGCATGGAACGGACTGAGCCGTGCCGTGCACCACCACGCGTACGAGCTGCAGCCGTCAGTGACCGAGGTCCGCTACCTGGTCCGGCTTGTCAGGGACGCTTGCACTGGCTCCGGACCGGAACCGGCCGGACCGATATTGAAGGACTGAGGGTTTCACATGGCGCGAGCGCAGACAATCCAGATCTATCTGCCATCGGGCGATCCAGCGGGTATCCGGGTCGCGAGTCTGACCACACGTACCGTGCGCGTGTTTGACGTACCACGCTCGCTTTTGGCTCAGTTCTTGGAGCGTTCGGAATCCACACAGGTCGGTGTGTACTACCTATTCGGCTCGAACGAGGACGAGACACCGCAATGCTACGTCGGTCAATCGGGAAACGTGGGAGTCCGGCTTCAGCAGCACACCACCTCCAAGGACTTCTGGACCAGGGCGATGGTGGCGGTGTCGCTGACCAACGAATGGACCTCGACGCATGTGGCCTATCTGGAATGGCTGTCGCTGAACCGGGGAAAGACGGCCGGACGCTACACGTTGGTGAACGGGAACAGAGCCTCCAATCCCTTCACACCGGAACCGCTAGAAGCGGACTGTCAAGAGTTCATTGAAACCATCGCGGTGTTGCTCGCGACTCTCGGGGCCCCGGTTCTGGAGGCCATCAAGCCGTCAGTCGCCAGCTCTACGGGAGATTCATCTGACTCCGCAGAGGCTTCAGAAGAGCTGTACTTCAAAGAATCCGGCTGTGACGCAAAGGGTTACCAGACTTCTGAAGGCCTGTTGGTGCTCGCAGGATCTAAAGGCCGATCTGTACTCCGTCCATCGGCGCCGCCCAGCCTTGGGAATCAGCGGGATAGCCTCCGGGCGGAAGGAATTATTAAGCATGAAGGTCAGGAGTTGGTCTTTCTGCGGGATCACCTCTTCGCCAGCCCTTCTGCTGCTGGGGGATTGCTTGTCGGCGGTACAAACAATGGTCGTATCTCTTGGCGCAACGACCGCGGCCAATCTATCGCTGAACTCGAACAGCTTGCGCTGGAATCCGCAACCGGATCGCGTCATCACGGATCCGTGCAGTAGGCCCGCGGTGCGGCGCTAGCTACGATTGATCTCCGTAGGCCGGCCCGCGGGCTTGCCAGTTGACACCCGCCAGCCCAACGACGTGGTGGATGATGTTGCGTACAGTTCGCAACACTGATTCGCAAGAGGCGACATCCAATCGGTCTACGATGCCGGCGACGTCGAGCCCGGCTCCCCGGATGTGAGCCCCCGATACCCCGGTCTGGGGCTTAATGCGCAGCGCGGGCCCGGTCACGGAAGTTGTCGCGGCATAGAGGACGCCGGCGTTGCGCGTCGAATCGGACTCGCCGAGAGCGTAGGCGTAGGTGAAGAGCTGGTAGATGTCGCCGGTGCCGAATCGCTTGTCCTCGTAGAGCTTGTACTTGATATCGACAGGGATCTTTCGTCCTGACTCGGTGTCGACGATGACGAGGTCGGGTCGGATGGTGCTGTAGGTGCGCCCGGTGCTCTCGTCGACGACGACGGCGCCGTAGCTCTGCTGAGCACTCACCCCCAGCGTTGTCCCGGCCAGCGCTTCTGAGACGAGGCGGGTGACGAATCGTTCGAAGATAGCGTTCATGTCGAGCATGAAGGCGGTGACACCGTTGTTGCCGCTGTTGTGCAGGTCATCAAGAGCCAGTCCTTCCAACACCATGATGGCGAGCTCATGGGCAGGTCGGTACCGGGAATTGCGGCGGTCATAGTGAATTCGGCGCGGGTACCACTCGGGGTCAAGTGTGGGGGGCTCGCATGTTGCGGCCAGAACTGCGGCGAGCCCGCGGGTGTCGGTCCTGAGCTTGTCGTCGGCCACGCGCGTGGCTGCTGCGGAAAATGCCGCCGCAAGTAGCTGATTCTCCGGTATGTCGCCGTCGTACTCGTCATATTGGCACTCCAACCTGTGCAGGCTGCCGTACCGGCGCAGGAACTGATCGCGCATCCGTAGACGGCCACGCAGTACCGTGAGGGAATCATCGGTGCGCCGATAGTCACGGATGAGCCCGTCTCGGATCAGCTCTCTGGTTTCCTGGACCAAGGCCATGACGATCAACTGAAACAGGTCGGTGCCGTCGGCGGGCAGACGCTGATCGGATGGAAGGTGTGACAGCAGCCGTATCCCGTTGGCGTACTCGACCATCCGCAGGACGCGTAACGACCCACCGACCAACTTGGGGACAACACGGATCTCCAAAGCGCTGAATCGCACCGCACCGACCCAGGAGGTCGCGTTGATTTCTACGTTCCCATCGGCCAGCCAGCGCACGTCCAACCGCGCATCGACGGCGCCTCCGGCCGAAAGCTTTTCGGCCAGTTTCAGATCGGCCAGGGTCGGCTTGTCCGCGGGCACACATTCTTTTTGGTATTCGGCGAGCTCGACGGTACGGCGCATCGTCACGCGGAGGCACTGCCGTATTTGTTCGCCAGATCGACGCACAACCCTTCCGGATCGTTGGCGAGCTCAGCGATCTGCTGGGCCTGGGTATCGATCACTCCGCCCAGAAGGTGGCCCAGGGCTTGGTAGTCCTCGTAAAAGTACTCCTGGAGGAGTGGTATCAGTTCATAGCGGATGATGGCGGCGAAGTCCTCTGGGGAGTCGACGATTTCACCATTCTGGTAGAACAACGCATGGCCGATCTGCTTCTCGCGACCAAAGCGTTTGCGGATCTCCTCGTTGAGGCCGCCCAGGAACGCATCGAGTGCCAGGGCGCCCACCGAAGCCCCTTCGAGAAGTTCGAGGTCTGGAAGCAATTCGATGAACTGAAAGCGTCTGCGCAGTGCGGTATCGAGCAGGTGAATGCTGCGGTCAGCGGTGTTCATGGTACCGATGATGAGTACATTTGGGGGTACCGAGAAGCTGTCATTGCTTTGCGGCAGTTGAACTGTCAGGCCCCGCTTGTCCTTCTCGATGAGCGTGATCAGTTCCCCGAAAATCTTGGGGATGTTGCCGCGGTTGATCTCGTCGATCAAAACGATGTAGCTGTTGGTCGGATCGTTGTGGGCAGTTGCACAGACTCGTTTGAAGATACCGTCGGTCAAGACGAGCTGCATGGCGCCGTCGTCGGACTGCTGAGGGCGGAAGCCCTCGACGAAATCTTCGTAGGCATAAGACGGATGGAAGGTGATTCGGGTTAGCCGGGCAGCCTTGCCGGGACCGGTCGGCTCAGCCAAGGCTTGTTCACGGCGGGTGAGCGCATCGGTGTCGGCGAGCAGTCCGTTGGCCTGTGCGTTCGTGCTTCCGCCATCGAGTAACCAGGCCGCGGCCCGACGGGCAATGTGGGTCTTTCCCGTTCCTGGGGGTCCGTACAGGATCACCTGACCGCGCCGACGCAGCGCAGCTTCCAGTTCGAGCAGCTTCGCGTCGGCTTCAACGGGTTTGGGAGCCGGACCCCGTCCCAGGAGTTTCCGTTGCAACTCGGCCGACACCTTCGAGACGGTCGTCACCCTCCACGCGTCTACTTGCTCAATGGGCCCGGCCGCCGCGGTGTCCCATTCGATGCCTACGGTGTGCTTGTATTCCGCGCGCTCGGGATGCCACACGTAACCGACGTCGTTAACGGTCCCGACGCCGAGCAGGTACTCCGTGCCACGGTTGGCGATGACGGTGTCGCCGGGCTGAAGTTCCCTCAGCGTCCAGAGTTCGTTGGCTTTCCGGCTGACTTGCTGCTCGACGCCGTTGTAGGGGTAGTGCTCCCGGAAAACGTCACGGAACTCGTCCTTGGTGCTGAACTGTGCGAGATCGCCGACGTCATCCCAGCCGACGCAGATGAAGCCATTGTCGACGCAGTCCTGCCAGTACTTTCCCTGTTCGCCGGGGGCGATCTTCACCACTCGCTGTGAAGGGCGCGGATTGTGCCAGTGGTACAGGAAGATTCCGAGTTCCTGATTGGACAAGTCAGCGAGTTCCGTGATGGACCGCAACGCGTTGAGCAGCTGTCGATTGGCGCGGAGCACCGAGGAGGCAGGCTTCTCGCCCAATGCCCGCAGGTAGTGGTCGATGTGGTCCTTCGATGACACCGTGATGAGGTCCGACGGGTAGTACATGCACAGCAGCTTGGCCCGCAGGGCCGGGGCGGCGTAGAGAGCCTTGACATCGTCGGCGTCATCGAACCGGCCTTCGGCGGCGAGATTCAGCATCTGTACGAACCCGGCCCGAACGGCTTCCCATGCCTGCTCGACTGACTCGTACTCTTTCGGGAAATACCATGACCCCGTGGTGGTCCGGTAGATCAGGTGCTTGAACGCCGAGCCGCCCTTCATACTCGGGATCAGACCGTCCTTGAACTCCATCCAGTAGGAAACGACGTCCTGATTGTTTTGTCCGAGCGCGTAATCCGCCAGGGAGAGTTCCTCCCAGGCGGTTCTGGGAAACCGTTCGGCGAACTGGTTGCGCAGTTGCTCAGACTTGGCGAGCTTCGTTGCCGCTGCAGCTCGATCCCACGACTTGAGCGCCTCGAGGATGTCGTGTCGGGTGTGGTCATCGACCATATCAATCCGCCGTTCTCATGAGGGACAACACAACTGACAGCCGCCGATCCCGATGGCTTGCAGAGAGGCCGCTGTCTAGGTTGACTCGCCCGCCTCGTCCGACTTTTCCCGCCGCCATACCTTGCTTTTCTCCCGCGCTCGCCCCAGGAATCCGCCGATCTTGTCGATGCCTTCGCTCGCGGCACCGAGCGCCAAAGTCGCGGTGTCACTGGCGACTCCAAGAGCGGCAGTGGCGGTTTCGGTCACGCGTTCCACCGCCGCGTTGGCGGCGTCCCGAGGGCTCGGCGCACTGAACTCTTGCCAATCTTGTAGATGTGCACGCCGAGCTTTGCCGAACCGGTCGAGGTCTTCGCGCAGTGTCGGCAGGCTGCGCTGCAGGCCTTGCACCGACCAGAAACGGAAGCCGTCGATCGCTTCGGTCTTGGCGACCGCCTCCAGGATCTCGCGGGCCCGTTGGAACAGTGCATCGTCCTCGACGAGCTGCCTCGCAAGCAGATCGCGCGCATCGTCGAGAACCTGCTGCACGTGCTCGGGCTGAGTGGCTTCGACCCGGGCCAGCCGCAACCGCTGCCACTTGAACAGTGACTCCTGGGACACCACCAACAGACTCAGCGTTTCACCGAGCTGATTGCTCTCTACCGCCTTGACGATGAAATCCGCCCGCTCCTGAATGGGCTTGGACGCATCGAAGCTGCGCAACGTCCGGTCGGCATGATGGCGCAACTGCTCCACGGTGCGGTTGAGTGCCGGTCCGATGCTGGCGATGGAATCCCAGTCGGCGTCGGAGAAGGATCCGTGTCTGTCGAGGTAGCTCGCCATCCGATCGATGGTGACCCGGTCGCCGAGAACATCACCGGACCGGTTGGCGTGGGCGAGGCGTAGCACTTCCTCAACCTTGCCTTCGACGCGTTCGACGGAGGCCTCGACTTCGGCGATCGCGGTCTTCAATGCCATCTGCACCGCCACCATCTGCAGCGACATCATCCGCGTCGGCGTGAGGTTGGCCTGCTTCCACTGCAGCTGGCTGACGAACTTCTTGTCCGCACCGCGGGTCATCATCCGGTAAAAGCCGTCTGTTCCAGGGATCAGGTCGCCCTTCTGGATTGCCTTGACGCTCTCGGGATGCAGCTGGACGAACTTCGCGGACTGGCCGAGAAACGCTGCCGCCCCAGCTGCGAGGCCGGCGGCGTTACCGACGGAAGCCTTGTCCACGCCGATCACATCGATGGCATGGCCCGAGACTTTGCGGATGCGGTCGACGTAGGCCTCAATCTCCGACGGATCACCCGCAACCAGTAGTCCCTCCGGCTGGACGGAAACGGCGACCTCGCCATCCTGAGGAACAACCGCAGCGATTTCGTCGGAAGCGTCGTCGACAGGCGTCGGTCTCGTCGGTTCAAGATCGCTTGCCATCTGCATCCCCTCTGCTTTTGCTCGCGCAGTCTAGGTGAACAGATACCCGCGACGGGAGACACTGAGAACCCGAATCTGATCGGGCGGCGTGCAAACCGCGGGGCGAGAGTTATCAAGAAGGAGGTGGTGACGGGCCGCGCCTGAGGTGGGCCTCAAACTGGCTACACAGGGCCTCATCAACGGAGTGGCTGTGTGGATCGCGTCGCGATCGGTCCACGGGTCCGACCCAGCGGACACCGAGTGGTTCGAAGCGTCATAGGGAGCGTGCTCCGGCACACGGGAAGCGGCCAGGATGCGGGCGGCGACCAGATCAAAAGGCAACATCCGGCGGGCAAAGGTGGGCAACACCTTGTCGTCGAACCAGCGCCGAAGGTCCTTGCCTCGGCATCCCGGCATGCGCAAGGTGCACATCACGTAGATGTCCTGCAGCTACGTCAGGTCTGAGCCGCGCGGTCACACCGAGACGTTCTGTCTAGAATCCTGATAACTGTCTATAATCCAGATATGGCTCTCAGCATCAAAGACCCCGAAGCTGATCGGCTCGCCCGGGAACTCGCCGCACGGACCGGGGAGACGCTGACCGAGGCGGTTGTGGTGGCGCTGCGTGAACGACTGGCGCGGCACACCGGACGCCTCGGCGTGGTCCCGTTGCGCGACGAACTCGCCGCCATCCGCAGCAGGTGCGCAGCACTTCCGGTCCTCGATGACCGCTCTGCGGAGGAAGTCCTGGGCTATGACGACCGTGGGCTGCCATCCTGATGGTGATCGACACCTCAGCCCTGGTGGCCATGCTGACCGATGAATCGGGTGCCGAGCATTTGGAGGCATGCGTGGCGGACGATCCGGTACGGATGATGTCCACCGCGTCATACTTGGAGGCTGCCAACGTGATCGAGAGCCGCTTCGGTGAAGCCGGCGGCCGCGAGTTGGACTTGTGGCTGCACCGAGCATCGGTGGAACTTGTCGCAGTCGACGCCGACCAAGCCGAGGCGGCCCGCGTCGCTTACCGGCGATACGGCAAGGGCCGTCACCGCGCGGGACTGAATTACGGCGATTGTTTCTCCTACGCCCTCGCCAAGATCAGTGGCCAGCCATTGTTGTTCAAAGGCAATGACTTTGGTCAGACCGATATCGTTGCCGCCCAATAAAATCCCGGTGCGACGATGTCAGGGCAGCCCAGCTCGGTCGAACTCCTGTTGCAGCCGAGGGCGACGCCGGTATCTGTCGCGCAGGTCGGCGATGAACTCGTCGACCGCCGGGGATTCACTCGACCCGGCCGCCAGCGTGCGCATCTTCTTGAGCCGGCGCGCGGCGCTGCGGTAGTTCTTCGCGTCGGCTGCGCCCAGCTCGCCCTCGACAAGGTCGGTGTAGACGGGCAGCACGGCGAGGGGATCTCGCTTCTCGTACACCTTCACGAGGTCACTCCAGGTGCGGGCGTCGTTCAGGCCGAGGCTGTGGGCCAGATTCCACGCCAGCTCAACATCTTTGAGAGAATTTTGGGCGAACAACACCGCGTCGCGCGGGTGGGCGGTGAGTAGCTCCATCACCTCGTTCTGGTGGTCCGGCCAGACGTCGGGCGCGTCCCGGTAAAGAGCGCCCGCCGTAGTCGACGACGGCCAGCGGCGGAATATCCTGACCCGCGCATCCAGCAGTTCAGCGGGCCGATGCTCGGCAAGGAGTTCACACCAGTAGTCAGCGGCCCACCGAGACTGATGACCGTCATCAAACTCCGTAGCCTGCTGTGCCCAGCCGATGGCGGTATCGACCTCCCCGATTTCCATGAGCGCCACCGCGGTTTCCTGAAACCACGCGGCGACACGTCGGTCTCGGGCGTGGGTCCGGATGATGGCGTCGACATCCCGATCGAGCACAGCCAGACGCCGCGCATTCCAGTCGAGGCTGAACCACTCGATGGAATGCGGCGACGACCATCGTTGATCTTCAGGCGGCCGCGGGCCCAGAGTTGTCTCGCGTTCCTTGAGCTTGACCCGGTAGAGGGCCATGCCCTCGCTGCCGAGCGCAGGCGCATAGGCGACGGGATCGATGGTGAAGAAGTCGCATTCGTTGTCGAACTGGAACTGCATCATCCAGTCGACGAGTTTTGTTGCGGCAGGGCGTACCCGGACAGCCAAAACTGGGTGTAGTGCCAGAAGGTCCCGACAGGCGTCGCCGATGATCCCGCTGGAGTCGTCGGCCCGCATGATGACCTTCAACGCAGAGGCGATCGCGCGTTGGGTCACCGCGAACACGTCGGCGGGATCACCGTCTTTCGCGGCTTGCCGCAGGATCGCGACGGCCTCATGCATCTGTGCGCCGTGTGCGTTGGCGACATTCCACCGGTGCAGGTCAGTCCGGGTTCGGATCAGGGGGAGAACGGCGTCGGCGAGAGCGGTCACAGAGCCATCTTGGTGACGGCCGCGGCCGGGCCGCAAGTGCCACGACGCCGAGGTTTGTCGGTGGCCTCTGTCATTCTGTCCGGCTCGATCGAGCCTCGCAGCCGGTACCGGTTGCGAGTGGACCGAACGATCGGAGACGAAGACAAGTGGCGCGTGAAGCTGAACGTGGTCGCAACAGTGCGGTGCAGCTCGACGACGACCTGATGGCGCGCATCACCGACGTGGTCGACCGCAGCGATGCCATCCAGACGCTGAGTAACAAGCGCACCAACTGGATGACGTCGGTCGACCGTGCGGGCGTGTGGGTGGAGACCGAGCGCTCCAAGGCCCAGGAATCTGGCCCCCAGCTGGTGCCGGCCTGGATGATCGTCGTGGCGTGGGAACGGCTGTGTAAGAACGGAAGTCTCAGCCGCATCGAGCTGCTCAACGATGTGAAGATCGTACGGTCGGCGTTCGTCTGTGCATTGCTGGCGCAGTTCCCGGATGTCGTGGTGGTGCAAGATCGCCCGGCTCTCCTAGAACGGATCGTCGCGCCGTGACGTACCCGAGTCGGGCGGTGCGCTACGGCTTGGAGGTGAATCACCATGTCGCGTCGTCGAAAACGTACTTGTCGGTGGGCTCTGTCATTCTGTTCGGCTCGCGTGTGCGAGCGACCACGAACAATGAATGGAGCACATGATGATCACTTACCAGGTGCAGGCCGCCGCCACCGCGCGAGTCAAGACAAAGAAGAATCGCCGCGTCGCCGTCGGCCTCCTGTTGGCCATCATTGGCGCCGCACTGTGGGCGGTCAGCGCCATCGCCGGCGGACTCGACGTGGCGGCCCCGTCGGTACAGCTGACCGGCGCCGCCACCAGCATCGAAGCACACGGCGTGCCGCATACCCACGCTCTTTCCGGACCCATGATCCCGTTGGAACCCGCCTCGACGGCCAGTCAGCGCAATGCGGTACGGACCGCCAAGGACTACCTCGACTACACGGCCTTTTCACGCCAGGGGCTCATCAAACAATTGGAATACGAGGGTTTCTCAACCGCAGACGCGACCTTCGCAGTCGACAGCATCACCGTGGACTGGAATGCGCAAGCCGCGAAGGCTGCCAAGGCCTACCTGGACTATTCCGGGTTCTCGCGTAGTGGACTCATCAACCAACTCGAGTACGAGGGGTACACCCCGGCGCAGGCAGCCTACGGAGCCACCGCAGCAGGGCTGTAGTGGCCGGCGTGATACCAAGCGGTTCCCGTGAGCGCTGACCTTGCGTCCACGGGAGCCGTTCTGGCCCAACCAAATCAACAGGACGGCATCGCATGAATGCGTCTGTGGAGGTAAGTCATGAGCAGCAATAAGGGCTCTTCGGGTGTGGGCGGACTGGTCTTCTTCGTCATCGTCCTCATCGCGTTGGTGCCGAAACCGGTCTGGATCGCCCTCGGTGTCATCACGGTGATCGTTCTGGTGAGCTGGGGCGGCTACAAGATAGTCGTCGCCCTGGAGCAACGCAGTTATGAGGCGGAGAAGCGGGCGCGTGCCGAGCAAGCGAAGCGCGCCGCGGACACCAAACGTCAACGCGAAGAACAGATCCGCACGGAAAAGCAACGGCGCATCGACACGCTCGGCAAGCAGAACGCCGCGCTGGTCGAGTCCGCGCTCAGCGCCGTCAAGCAGGTGGCTGTATCCGAAGCCGCCCGCGCCGGCTGGTTGGGCG